>NZ_JBEPDB010000021.1:0-103642 GCF_040300025.1 Dactylosporangium sp. NPDC000555
GGAGGCTACTTCCTCCGCGGCAAACAGATCGAGCCGAGCTCCCTGGCCCGCGACCCCGAGGCCGCCACGCGCCTATGGACCCTCAGCGAGGAGCTGGTGGCGTAAGCCAGGCCAAGAACGGGCGCAGGAGGAAGGTGACCAGCGATGAGCAGTTACGTGCGCTGGAGCGACATTCGTGCCGAACACGTTGAGCGGGCCGGCGGCGAGGAAGCGGTCGCGGCAGGCAAGCAGGAACTCCTCGCGACCGTCCTTGGCCATCGGCTGGCAGAGGTCCGCAAGCAGCGCGGCGTGACCCAGCAGGAGGTCGCCGAACGCATGGGTGTCACCAAGGGACGCGTGTCCCAGATCGAGCAGGTCCAAGTGTCGGGCCAGGACGTGATCGCCCGTTTCGCGGCGGCGCTCGGTGGGCGATGTGGTTCGCCTCGACGAGCGCACTATCCGTCGCATGAAGGGGAAGGTGCTGCATCCGGCCCGGTCGCCAAGGTGTTGCAGCGCGGCATGTATTGACGGTAGGGCTGCTGTTCCGCCGCAGCGGCTACGACGCCGACGGCCGGATCGACTGCTCCGCGCCGCAGCCTCGAATTCACCACCGCCATGACGACCTGTTCGACGCCGTCGGTACTCGCGGCGTCGACCGGGTCGGCTGGCCGGAAGTCGGCCTGGACCACGAGGCCGTCACGGCGTGCGGCGTACCGCACGCCCGTCGTCGCCGTGACGGTGCCGACCCGCGCGGAGCAGGACTCATCCACGCGGACCGGCACACCCTCGAGGTCGTTGCGGCAGATGCCGGCGAGTACGGTGGCCGCCTCGGACGCCGGGATGAGCCGGACGTCCAGCCGCATGCTGGTGGCCCCATGGCTGACGAAGCAACTCCCGCCGTCGCGGAGCACCTCCGACTTGTACTGGGTGGCAGCGGGCACGAGGCGGTCGAGCAGCGCCCGATCGAACCGCAAGCACACATCGGCCGTTCCGGCCGTCGGCGACGCGTCCGCGTCACCGTCTCTATTAAAGCCTTGCATCAGCCAGCCCAGGGCGGCATATGCGCCCCCAACTACGAGGACAACGGCCATGACCACGCCCAGCAGCAGCCCGACGACGACAGCCCTGCGCGGGCTCATGCTCGGCACGCCGTAACGGTACGCCCACAGTCGTGTGCATAGTTTTCGCTATATGCGCTCCGTGACCACATCGGAAGTGGGACGTCTATGTGGTGAACGAGGAACCGGTCACTGGACTCCTGCTACGAAGAGGCGATCGACGTGCTTGCCGAAGGCGGCTTCGACCTCGGCCGACCGCTAGTCGACAGCACGGCGTGCTCCTCGGCTACCGCTGTTGCACGTGAAACAACGCGGATCGTGACTGGGGCCTTTGAGCTGCGGGAATTGCTATCTGACCAGCACTAACGCCGGTCGGCGACGGACCGTGATCGTCTTGTCGTCGAGGTCGGACCGTTGGAGCTGGGGCCGAGGTGGAGCGCCAGCACGTACGGCGCGTGTACCCGGTCGTCCTCGGCGGAGGTGTGGAGTTGCCGTACATCCATCGTTATCAGCGCACCTGGCGGAACCGCGGCACGAATCGTTGGCCGTAATCCGACGCTGCAGCCCAAATAGTCCGGCGGGCGCATACTGGCGGCATGATCGCCGTTACTGGGGCGTCCGGCCAAGTGGGTGGGCGTGTCGCTGGGTTGCTCAGCGTCCCGCACACGCTGGTGGTTCGTGATCCGGCGAAGGTCGTTATATCCGATAAGCCAACGAAAGTCGCGGAATATCGCGACACGGAGGCGATGGCCGAGGCGCTACGCGGGGCCGACACCGTCTTTCTCGTGTCGGGGCGGGAGTCCGCCGAGAGGCTGGCCGAGCATCGCAGCGCGGTCGACGCGGCCGTCGCCGCTGGTGCGGAGCGGATCGTGTATCTCTCGTTCTTCGGTGCCGCGCCCGACTGCACCTTCACCTTCGGACGCGACCACTGGCACACCGAACAGTACATCCGCGCCACCGGGCGGCGCTTCACGTTCCTGCGCGACAACATGTACCTCGAAATGATCCCGCGCCTGGCCGGGGCCGACGGCGTGATTCGCGGGCCGGCCGGCGACGGGCGGGTCGCAGCCGTGAGCTACGACGACATCGCCGCCGCGGCGGTGGCCGTGCTGACCGGCGGGGCGGAGCACGACAGCCGCACGTACGACCTGACCGGGCCGGAGGCGTTCACCCTGCGCGAGGCGGCGGCGGAGCTGGGCCTGCGGTACGAGCCGGAGACCGTCGAGGAGGCGTACGCCTCGCGGGCCAAGTACGGCGCCTCCGCGTTCGAGGTGGCCGGCTGGGTCACGTCGTACGAGGCGATCGCCGCCGGCGAGCTCGCCGGGGTTACGGGCGACGTGGAGCGGCTGACCGGGCGTGTGCCCCGATCGCTACGCGACGTGATAGCCGAAGGAATTGAGAGGTGACCACGGCGCACCGGTCATAGCATGAGGTGCATGCCTGAAGCCGACCGTATCCCGCAGCGCCCCAGTCTCGACGGACTCGAGGAGAAGTGGGCGCGCGTATGGGAGGTAGACGGCACGTATCGCTTCGACCGCGACGCCGCCCGCGAGGACGTGTTCTCCATCGACACGCCGCCGCCGACGGTGAGCGGCGCCCTGCACATCGGCCACGTGTTCTCCTACACGCAGACCGACATCGTCGCGCGGTACCAGCGGATGCGTGGCAAGGCCGTGTTCTACCCGATGGGGTGGGACGACAACGGCCTGCCGACCGAGCGCCGCGTGCAGCTGACGTTCGGCGTGCAGTGCGACCCGACCCTGCCGTACGACCCGGAATTCACGCCGCCGGAGCGCCCTGGGAAGGATCGGGTGCTCGTCGGACGGCGCAACTTCGTGGAGCTCTGCCAGCGCCAGACCGAGATCGACGAGCAGGCGTATGAGCGCCTCTGGCGCCACGTCGGGCTGAGCGTGGACTGGTCGCTGCTGTACACCACCATCGGCGACCGCGCCCGGGCCACCGCGCAGCGCGGGTTTCTCAACAGCCTGGCGCGCGGCGAGGCGTATCCGCTCGACGGCCCGACGCTGTGGGACGTGTCGTTCGGCACGGCGGTCGCGCAGGCCGAGCTCGAGGACCGCGAGCGCCCGGGTGCCTACCATCGCGTCAAGTTCGGTGAGTTCTTCGTGGAGACGACCCGGCCCGAGCTGCTGCCGGCCTGCGTGGCGCTGGTCGCGCACCCCGACGACGAGCGGTTCCGGCCGCACTTCGGCACCTCCGTCCGGACGCCGCTGTTCGATGTGGAGGTTCCGCTGCTGGCCCATCACCTGGCCGACCCGCAGAAGGGCAGCGGGCTGGTGATGGTGTGCACGTTCGGCGACCTCACCGACGTGACCTGGTGGCGGGAGCTGGGCCTGCCGACGCGCACCGTGATGCAGCGCAATGGGCGGCTCGGGCTCCGGGCGCCGGAGGGCGTGGACGAGGACGACTACGCGCCGTTGGCGGGGCTGGGCGTCAACCAGGCGCGGGAGAAGATCGTGGCGCTGCTGCGGGCCTCCGGCGAGCTCGACGGCGAGCCGCGGCCGATCACGCACGCGGTGAAGTTCTACGAGAAGGGCGACCGGCCGGTCGAGATCGTGGCGACCCGCCAGTGGTACATCCGCAATGGCGCCCGCGCGCCGGAGCTGCGCGAGGCGCTGCTGGCGCGTGGTCGCGAGCTGGAGTGGACGCCGCCGCACATGCGCACCCGCTACGAGCACTGGGTCGAGGGGCTCACCGGCGACTGGGTGATCAGCCGCCAGCGGTTCTTCGGCGTGCCGATCCCGCTGTGGTACCGCCTGGACGCCGACGCCAACCCGATCTACGACGACCCGATCGTGCCCGAGTCGCTGCCGATGGACCCGAGCAGCGACACGCCGCCCGGGTTCGAGGAGACCGACCGCGGGCGGCCGGGCGGCTTCGTCGGCGACCCGGACGTGATGGACACCTGGGCGACGTCCTCGCTGACGCCGCAGATCGCCGGCAACTGGCTCGACGACCCGGCGCTGTTCGACCTGGTGTTCCCGATGGACATGCGGCCGCAGGCGCACGAGATCATCCGCACCTGGCTGTTCACCACCGTGCTGCGCGCGCACCTCGAGCACGGGGTGCTGCCGTGGCGGCACGCGGCGATCGCCGGGTGGATCCTCGACCCCGACCGCAAGAAGCTGTCGAAGTCCAAGGACAACGCGAAGGACTCGCCCGAGGAGCTGCTGGAGCGCTTCGGCGCCGACGCGATCCGCTATTGGGCCGGCAGCGCCCGCCGCGGCGTCGACACGGCGCTGGACACCAACCAGATGAAGGTCGGCCGGCGCCTGGCGGTGAAGCTGCTCAACGCGAGCCGGTTCGTCCTCGGCTTCGGCGGCGCGCCCGACCCGGCCGCGGTGACCGAGCCGGTCGACCTGGCCCTGCTGGCCGCGCTGTCCGGGGTGGTCGCCGAGGCCACGGCGGCGTTCGAGGAGTTCGACTACGCCCGCGCGCTCGAGGTCACCGAGCAGTTCTTCTGGACCTTCTGCGACGACTACTTGGAGCTGGTGAAGGCGCGCGCCTACGGCGAGGCCGCGCCGTCCGAAGTGGACTCCGCCCGAGCGGCGCTGGCCGTGGCGCTGTCCACGGTGCAGCGGCTGTTCGCGCCGTTCCTGCCGTACGTCGCCGAGGAGGTCTGGTCCTGGTGGCAGGGCGGCTCGGTGCACCGCGCGCCGTGGCCGCAGGCCCTGCCCGAGCCGCTGCCCGCCGCCGACGTGGCGCCGCTGCGGCTGGCCGCGGAGGTGCTCGGCGCGATCCGGCGGGCCAAGTCGGCGGCGCGGCAGTCGATGCGCGCCGAGGTGGCCCGGCTGGAGGTGGCCGGGCCGGTCGCGGTGCTGGAGGGGGTGCGCGCCGACCTCACCGCCGCCGGAAACGTGCGCGACTGGGCCATCGTCGAGGCGCGGGAGCTTTCGGCTACCGTCACCTTGTGATCGAACCGCAGGCCATCCCGGCGATCGGGGTTCAGCACCCCGCGGTGCGGCAGGTGCAGCACATCCAGAACAACACCGCACCCAACCGCTACAAGCTCTTCGTCGCCGAGGGGCTGTGGGCGCACAACATGCTGCTGGAGTCCGGCGCGCCGATCGACACGTTCTTCTGGTGCCCGGAGGCGATCTACGCCGACGAGGCGCACAAGCGGGCCGAGGAGATCGCGGAGCGGGCCGAGCGCTCGTTTCGCATCTCCCTGCGCACGCTGGAGAAGATCTCCGAGCGGGACAAGCCCGACGGCCTGCTGTCGCTGGCCGCGCTGCCCCGGTGGGAGCCGCGGGACCTGCGCTTCGGACGCACCGCACTGGTGCTCGTCGCCGATGGCCTGGAGATCCCGGGAAACCTCGGCACGCTGATCCGCTCGCTGGACGCCTGTGGGGCGGACTGCCTGGTGCTCACGAACCGCAAGACCCGGCTCACCCACCCGAAGGTGATCCGGGCCAGCCAGGGCACGATCCTCACGGTACCGACGCTGGAGTTCGAAACGGTCGGCGAGGCCGTGGCGTGGCTGGAGTCCCGGCGCTTCACCGTCCTGCTCGCGGACACCGACGAGGCGATCAACTACCGCCAGGCCGACTACGCCGGGCGCACCGCGCTCGTCGTGGGCAGCGAGCGGTACGGCATCGCCAAGGACTGGTACGGCCGCGGATACCAGCGGGTCGCCGTCCCCATGCTCGGGTCCGGCGACTCGCTCAACGTGTCGGTCTCCGCGTCGGTCCTGCTCTACGAGGCCCAGGCGCGGAAGTCGGGCTGGTAGCCGCCACGTCGGCCGGGCACCCTACTTCGGTTGGGCGCCCTGCCCGCGCAGCGCGATGGCCTGCAGGAAGATGTCGCCGATCTTCGCCGGGTCCGGCGCGACGAAGGTGCCGCCGCCGATCGCGTCGGTGATCTGGCGCATCTGCGCCTCGCCGACCTTGTTACCGATGCCGATCAGGATCACCTGGATCGGCTTGGCCGGGTCGGCGGTCTTCTTGAGCTCGGCGATGAGCTGCTCCAGCGACAGGCCGCCGGCGGGGTCGTCGTTCTCGCCGTCGGTCATGACGATGATCGAGTTGACCCGGCCGCTCTCGTACCCCTGCTGCACCGCCTTGTACGCGGCCAGGATGGTGTCGTAGAGCGCGGTGTCGCCGTTGCGCTTCGGCTGGATCGTGGACAGGGCCTGCAGGCACTGGGTGCGCTGGCTGGCCAGCGGGCCGATCGGCACGAGCTGCTTGTAGTCCTTGTTGCCGTCCAGGAGCGTGGAGAACACCCACACGCCCAGCGCCCACGAGTCATCGAAGAGGCTCATGCCCTTGCGCGCGGCCTCCAGCGTCACCTGCATGCGGGTGGCGCCGCCGGCGGTGGGCACCGGCTCCAGCATCGAGCCGGAGACGTCGATCACGGCGAGCATGCGGGCCGGCAGCGTGATCGCCTGCCACTTCGTCAGCAGGCCCTCGACCGCGGCGGCGTCGGGCGGCTGGGCCGCGGCCAGCGCGGCGGGCGCGTTGGCCGGGGTCTGGAAGCCCTTGCCGGCCGTGCCGTCCGCGCCGCGCAACCCGATCGCGCCGAGCTTGTCCCGGAAGCCCTGCGAGTCGAGGGACTTGAGCAGCTCGTTGGCGATGCTGGCCTTGTCGTTGCCGAGCACCGCGTACGGGTAGTCCAGCGCCGGCGCCGCGGGCTCGGCGTAGAGCGCGGCGAGCCGGACCGGTGGCTGCTGGCCGTTGTACTGGATGACCGCCTGCTCCGACAGCGGCGCCACGCTCAGGCCGCCGCTCAGCGCCGTCGCGTCGCCGCCGCGCGGGAACTTCTGCATCAGGTCGGCGCGCAGCGAGGAGCGCCCGGCGGCCAGGGCCCGCAGGGCGGCGGTGGCGGCCTGGGTGGCCTGGGTGGCGTCCCCGCCGCCGGCGGCCTGCGCGGCGGCGGCGAGCGTGAGCAGGCCGCCGAGGCCGGTGGCGTCCCGGCTCGGCTCGACGATGCCGACCTTGACCTTCTGGTCGGTGGCGACCTTGCCGATCAGGTCGGGGTATGTGATCTCTTTCTGCGGCCAGCCGAACGTGGTCGCGATCGGCTCAGGCATGGCCAGCACGAGGGGGCTGAGGGCGATCGACTTGGCGTCGGCCGGCACGCTCTGCGCGTCGGCCGCGTGCAGGCGCTGCAGCCACAGCGAGGAGTCGGCGACCCAGACATCGGGGATGCGGGTCTTGCCGTTGGCCTGCCCGACGCCGGTGAGCGCCTTGTTGGCCTTGCCGGCCAGGGCCGCGGCGACGTCGGCCGGATCCTCCTCGAAGACCTCGATGTCGACGCAGTTGTGGCCGACCTTGGCCCGCTCCGACCATTCGGTCGCCTGAGCCTTCAGCGCGGGCACGATGTCGGCTGGCGCGCCGATGCTCAGCTTGGCGGCGTTGCCGCACGACGGCTGGGAGTACTTGCGGAACGCGTACCAACTGCCGGCGAGGACGACGAGCACGGCGACGGTGGCGGCGCCCAGCTTCAAGGCTCCGCCGGACGACCCCGCTGAGCGGTGGCGACCCTTCACGGCTCATATCCTCCGGACCGGCGGCCTCTGCGGCCTTGTGCCTTCGGTTGAAAAATCACTGACGGTACGCATCCCAACAAACGAACGCCCAATCTACAAGGCGGCGAAGAATCGTAGTTAGGCGAGTACGGTTCGCAATCGGCACCGGACAAACGGCTGTAACCCGGCATTCCACGCTGTCTTAAATCTGTCCTAATCGATCAGTGAGGTGCCGGGCCGATCGCGGAGCGTCACCACGACCGGTCGATGGTCGGAGAACGGCAACTGGGGGCTGGCCACATCGACGACCCGCGGCAGACGCTCGAAGCCGCGCCGATCGGCCAGGATGTGGTCGAACTGCACGCGTGGCGCGTGTGCGGGATAGGTCGGTACGCCGGCCAGCCGATGCCAGCCCGAGAACAGTCGCGGCAGCCCGCCGGGCAGGTTCAGGTCGGCGAGCAGGACGCGCGGGGCGGGCATGGCACGCAGCGCCCGGAGGACCAGCCGCAGCTGCCGCACGTTCCAGCCGGGCACGAACGACAGGTGAGTAGTGGCGATCGTCATACGCCCGACCGGCGTCTCGACCACGGCGGCGACGAGCACCCGGGGCTCATCGTCGAGCAGCATCAGCCTTCCCCGCCGCGGCCCCTGGATCATGATCGGAGCGCGCAGCGGCGCCGCGGGCAGGCGGGTGACCCGCCACTGTGTCACCGGGTATCGGCTGACCAGCGCGACGCCGTAGTGCGGATCGGGGCCCTCGCCGTCGGCGTCGGTCGCGACGCGGAAGCCTTCGCCGGGCGTGCCGACGACCGCCGGTACGAACAGCGTCTCCGTGGCGCCGAGCGCGTCGGCGGCGATGCGGGTCAGGTCGGCGTGGCCGCTGCGCGGCTGGCCGCGGTCGACCTCCTGCAGGCCGAGCACGTCGGCGTCCAGGCCGGCGACCGCCGCCCCGACCCGCTCGGAGTCGACCAGACCGTCGGTGAGCGAGCGCCCGTGCATCAGGTTGAACGTGCCCAGCCGCATAGGCTCCATTGTCGTCACTTGATCTTGATTATCGTGGCCCGCCCGCCTCAGCGCCCATCGCGACGGCGGACGCAACCGATGACCCGGATCGACATCATGGATGTTTTCGGTGCAAAACGCCCCAACTCGCGGTCAGGGCGCGACGGTCGGCTGCGAGCCCTGGTGCAGCGGGGTGCGCCTGCCGGTGGCCAGGTCGACCGCGGTGATCCAGGAGCGGCCGGCGTGGGCGGCGGTGAGCACGCCGGTGCGGCTGCCGGCGTAGACCATCTCGCGGTCGTCGGCCCGGCCGACCTGGCGGCGGTTGGCGCCGTCGGCGTCGGCCTCGGTGACCGCCACCGCGCGGCCGTCGGTGCTGTAGCTGGTCCAGGCGACCTTCCGGCCGTCCGTGCGCCAGGCCGGGACCACGCCGAAGCCGCTGGTGCCGTTGCCGCCGCCGCCGTACACGTCGAGCGCGCGCTCGCCGCCGGTCGCTACGTTGCCAACGCTGAGGCAGTTGTCGGCGATGCTCTCGCACTCGCCGCCGCGGAAGGCGATCCGCGTGCCGTCGGGCGACCACGCGACGGCGTCGTCGGTGCGCAGGCGCTCGGCCAGCGTGGCGCCCGGCGCGGCCGAGCCGCCGGCCGGGGCCTCCATCGCGTAGCCGACCTCGGGCGCGGCCTGGTCGCGGCACGAGGCCGGGAACAGCGGCTCGGAGGCGGTGCCGCCCCGGGTGCCGACCCGGAACACGCCCGGGCCGCCGGTGCAGGACAGTGCGGCGTACGCGATCCACTCTCCATCGGGCGACCACGACGGCCCGCCGGCGACGCGGTCGCTGACCTGGTGCTTGTCCTCGCCGTTGGCGCCCATCACCCAGACGGTGCCGTTGTGCAGGTACGCCAGCTTCGTCCCGTCGGGCGAGAACCGCGGCCGGGCATTGACCTCGTCCTCGGTGAGGCGGACCTCGCCGGTGCCGTGGCTGCGGTAGATCACGCCGTTGCGGACGTAGACGATGGTCCTGCCGCCGTGGGGGGCCGCGGCGGCATGGGTGGCGGTGGCGCCGAGCAGCACGCTCAGCCCGGTCGACGCGGTGAGGCCGGCGACCGTGAGCGCCTTCGTCATCGTCGTACCGTTCATCCTTGCCCCCCGTTGTGCGTCTCATCCGTGCGCCGCCGAGACCATCGGCGCAACCCTGTCGCACCTGAACGGTTCCCGAGGGGGAACTTTGGGATTCCACCAAACAGACAAGTTCGCCGAGTTGACCATAATATGGACAAAACGAACTGTTCGTGCACGCTTTCCGGAACCGTGTCTCACGCGCGAGGATCGGAGCCGTGACCAACACTGACTTGAACCGCGTGGCCATCGTGACTGGCGCGGCTCGCGGCATCGGCGCCGCGACCGCCATCCGCCTCGCCGCCGACGGGCACGCCGTCGCCGTGCTCGACCTCGACGAGAGCGCCTGCGCGGACACCGTCGAGCGGATCACCGCCGCCGGCGGCCGGGCGCTCGCCGTGGGCGCCGACGTCGCCGACGGCGAGCAGGTGACCGCCGCCGTCGACCGGGTCGCCGCCGAGCTCGGACCGCCGGTCGTGCTGATCAACAACGCCGGGGTGATCCGGGACAACCTGCTGTTCAAGATGACCGACGCCGACTGGGACACGGTCATCGGCGTGCACCTGCGCGGGGCGTTCCTGATGAGCCGGGCCGCCCAGGTGCACATGACCGCCGCGAAGTTCGGTCGGATCGTGAACCTGTCCTCGTCCTCGGCGCTGGGCAACCGCGGCCAGGCGAACTACTCGGCGGCCAAGGCCGGCCTGCAGGGCTTCACCAAGACGCTCGCGATCGAGCTCGGGCCCTTCGGCGTGACGGCCAACGCGGTCGCGCCCGGGTTGATTGCCACGGACATGACCGCGGCGACCGCGGCACGCCTGAAGGTCGACTTCGAGACGTTCCAGAAGAACGCCGCGGAGCAGATCCCGGTGCGCCGCGTGGGCCGGCCCGACGACGTCGCGCACACGATCTCGTTCCTGGTCAGCGACGGCGCCGGCTTCGTGTCCGGCCAGGTCGTCTACGTGGCCGGCGGGCCACTCGACTAGGTAGTCCGTCGACCGGAGGAGCACCGTGAGCACAGCCGACCTCGCCCGCGAGTTCCTGACCGGGCACGATCCCGCCACCATGGAGCCGCTGGAGTTCCTGCGGGCACGCTTCGACGCCGGGCTGGCCTGGGTGCAGTATCCGCCCGGCCTCGGCGGCCTCGGCCTGCCCCGGGCCGAGCAGCCCGCCGTGGACCAGGTCTTCGCCGACGCCGGCGCGCCCGACAACAACCCGCGCCGCATCGGCATCGGGCTGGGCATGGCCGCCCCGACGATTCTGCGGCACGGCACCGACGAGCAGCGCCGGCGCTGGCTGCGCCCGCTGTGGACCGGCGAGGAGGTGTGGTGCCAGCTCTTCAGCGAGCCCGGCGCCGGATCCGACCTGGCCGGCCTGGCCACCCGCGCGGTGCGCGACGGTGACGACTGGGTGGTCGACGGGCAGAAGGTCTGGACGTCGATGGCGCACGAGGCCCGCTGGGCGATCCTCGTCGTGCGCACCGACCCGGCCGTGCCCAAGCACCAGGGGCTGACCTACTTCGTGCTCGACATGACCGCGCCCGGGGTGGAGGTACGACCGCTGCGGCAGCTCACCGGGGAGGCCGAGTTCAACGAGGTCTTCCTGTCCGGCGTGCGGATCCCGGACACCGACCGGCTGGGCGCGGCCGGCGAGGGCTGGGCCGTCGCACAGACGACCCTGATGAACGAGCGGGTCTCGATCGGCGGCCGGGCCGTCCCGCGTGAGGGCGGCATGATCGGTATCGTCGCCGACCTGTGGCGCGAGCGGCCCGAGCTGCGCTCGCCCGGCCTGCACGACGCGCTGCTGCGGCTCTGGGTGGACGCCGAGGCGGCCCGGCTCACCGGCGTGCGGCTGCGCCAGCAGCTTGCGGCCGGCCAGCCCGGTCCGGCGGGCTCGGCGTCGAAACTGCTGTTCGCCCGCCTCAACCAGGAGATCTCGGCACTGGAGCTCGACCTGCTGGGCGAGGAGGGGCTGCGGCACGACGGGTGGACCATGCGCCGGCCGTCCATCGTGGACTTCGCCGGCCGCACGGCGGGCTACCGGTACCTGCGGGCCAAGGGCAACTCGATCGAGGGTGGCACCTCCGAGATCCTGCGCAACATCGTGGCCGAGCGCGTCCTGGGCCTGCCGCAGGAGCAGCGGGCCGACAAGGACGTCGCGTGGAAGGACCTGCCCAAGTGACCGATCTGCTGTACTGCGAGGTCGAGGAGGAGCTGCGCGCCTCCGTCCGCGCGCTGCTGCGGGACCGCGTCGACCTGAGCCGCGTCGAGGGTCCCGAGCCGGTCGACCTGAAGCTGTGGCGCACGCTCGCGGCCGACCTGGGCTGCGCCGGCCTGCCCGTCGCGGAGGAGGACGGCGGGGCCGGGGCCACCTGGCGGGAGACCGCGGTGGTGATGGAGGAGCTGGGCCGCGCGGTCGCCCCGGTGCCGTTCCTCGGCAGCGCGGTGCTTGCCACGGCCGCCCTGCCGGCCGGCGACCCGCTGCTGGCCGAGCTCGCCTCCGGCGCCCGCAGCGCGGCCTTGGCGGTGCCGATGTCGACGGGGCCAGCGTCGACGGGCAACGGTCCGCGGTGGACGGTCTCGGCCTGCGACGGGCGGCTCGACGGCGAGGTCACCACCGTGGCCGACGCCCTGACCGCTCACGTGCTGCTGGTCCCGACCGCGGAGGGCCTGTTCGCGGTCGAGGGAACCGCCGCCGTCCGCGCGGCCGTCGTCTCGTTCGACCTCACCCGGCCCCTCGCTGACCTGGCGTTCCGCGGGGCGCCGGGCCGCCTGGTGGCCGGGGACGCCGGGCCGCTCGTCGCGCGCGCCCTCGTCACGGGCGCCGCGCTGCTGGCCTCCGAGCAGCTCGGGATCGCCGAATGGTGCCTGGAGACCACCGTCGAGTACGTGAAGACGCGCCGGCAGTTCGCCCGGCAGATCGGGTCGTACCAGGCCGTCAAGCACCGGCTCGCCGACCTGTGGGTGTCGATCACGCAGGCGAGGGCGGTGGCGCGATACGCCGCGGACTGCCTCGCCACGGACGATCCGGACCTGCCCGTGGCGGCGTCGCTCGCGCAGGCGTTCTGCTCGCCGGTGGCGGTCCGGGCCGCGGAGGAGTGCGTCCAGCTGCACGGCGGCATCGGGTTCACGTGGGAGCACCCGGCGCACTGGCGGCTCAAACGCGCCCGCGCCAACGCCACCGCCCTCGGCTCGGCGACCCGGCACCGCGCCCTGCTGGCGGAGCTGGTGAACCTGCCCGCGTAGAAGGGAAGCTCAGATCAGCAGGCGGGTGAGCGGCTCGGCGACGCAGACCGGCTTGTCGTGGCCCTCGCGCTCGATGGTGGCGCGGTTCTTCAGCTGTACCCAGCCCTCGCCCAGGTCGTCGGCGGCGAGGACCTCGACGCCCACGCGCACCCTTGAGCCGGTCGGCAGCGGCGCGGGGAAGCGGACCTTGTCCAGGCCGTAGTTGATGGCCATCCGGACGCCTTCCACGCGGTACACCTGCGAAACCAGCGTCGGCAGGAGCGACAGCGTCAGGTAGCCGTGCGCGATCGTCGTGCCGAACGGTCCGGCCTTGGCGCGCTCGGGGTCGGTGTGGATCCACTGGTGGTCGCCGGTCGCCTCGGCGAAGAGGTCGACGCGCTCCTGCGTCACCTCCTGCCAGCCGCTGTGGCCGAGGTGCTCACCGACCGCGGCCAGGAGTTCCGCGGCGCTGCCAAACGTCCTCATGACTCGATCCTCGGGGCGGCCGGCCCCCGGTGCAAGGGGCCGGCCGCGGTTGCGAGGAACGCGAGGGTGAAGCGCGCGATCAGGTGCCGGTGCGGTTGATCCGCCCGGTCACGGTGACCGTGCTCTTCACGACCGTCGTGCCCGGCACCGCCGGGGTGACGACGGAGGTGGTGACCTCGCCAGGGCCCGGGACCAGGCCACGGAGGGTGAACGTGTAGGACGTCGACGCGCCGGGCACCGGGTCGGTGCTGACGACGCGCAGGTCCTCGGTCGGCAGCGTGTTCACCGGCAGACCCTGCCCGCCGGTGCCGTTGACGTTCTCGGCGCCGACCACCAGGTCCTGCCCGACGGGCAGGGTGGTGATGGTGCTCGGGTCGTAGGCGAACACGATGTCCTGGACCCCGTTGATGCCGAGCCAGACCTGGAACGACCGCTTCGTCGACGTCCCCCAGTCGTTGACCCGCCACTCGACGACGATCCATTCGTCGACCCCGTCGGTCAGGGTCGCGACGAAGAGGCCGGGCATGCCGGTGCCGTTCAGGTCGGTCCAGAACGGTGCCAGCACGTTGTTCGGCTTCGCCGGGTTGGGGATCGGGTCGATGTTGCAGCAGTTGTTGTTCTCGTTGCTGTGGTCACTGCCGGGATAGAGGTACCCGTTCGAGTCGACCGTCAGCGAGTTGTACGTGATGCCGTTGTAGACGAACCCCGGCACGTTGAAACTCGTCAGGTCCTCGTCGCCGATGGCGACCGGGGCGATGCCGAACAGGTCGAGCGGGAGGTACCCGGCGATCGTGCCCGGCGTCAGCGACGGTGTGCCGGGGACCGCCCCGGCCAGCGCCGCGCCCTTCTTCTCCGCCTTGAACGGGTTGACGACCGTGGCCCCGTTCGCCCCGACGATCATCGCGTTGAGCGGCGCCGTCGTGGTGAAGTCGGCCGTGGTGTCGTTGAAGGTCTCGTTCGTCGCGGTGACCGTGCATGTGCCGGTCGCGAGCGGCGCGATCGACGGCGTGCAGTCCTGGGTGACCTTCACGTCGCCCTGCTTCGGCACGAACGCCACCGGCAGGTGCAGCGTCGGGACGCCACCGTTCACCGGGATCAGGCGGACCTCGCCGAAGTACTGGCCCGTGGGCGCGTTCGACTTGATCGTGATGCCGAACTGCTCCGTCTTGCCGGGCTTGACGGTGAGGATCGCCGGCGACGCCGTGATGGAGGCGCCGGCGGGCGAAGTCGTCTCGACGCGGTAGACCAGCGTCTTGTTGGTGACGTTCTTCGCCGTCCGCACCGCGGTGAGCTTGCCCGGCATGACGGGCGCGTTCACCGACGGCAGGTTGATCTGCACCGCGTTGACCGGGTCGTTGCCGAGGGCGAACATCCGGTCGGCCGACTCGTCAAAGGTGAGGCCCGGGTTCGCGGCCAGGTTGACCTGGACGCGACCGGAGCCGAGGTCGAACGGGTCGGCGGGGGTGACCCCGTCGTCCCTGACCACCTTGGTGGTCGCGGTCGTCATCAGCGCCGACTTGATCTGACCCGGGGTGAAGTTCGGGTGCAGCGCCTTCTCCAGCAGCGCGGAGCCGGCGATGTGCGGCGAGGACATCGACGTGCCCGCGATGGCCTGGAAGTACTGGCCGGTCGGGCCGCTGCTCGGGTCGTCCGGTGTCGGGGTCTGCCCGGCGAGGATCTGCGCGCCGGGCGCGGTGATGTCTGGCTTGATGAAGTTGCCGCCCGGCCCGCGCGACGAGAAGTTCGTCATCACGTCACCCGTGCCCACGACCTTCTCGCCCTGGGTGAACTTCGCGGTCACGCTGGGGTGGGCCGCGACGTACGCCAGGAACGACGCCCCGTCGGCCAGGTGCACCGTCGGCAGCCAGTGGTTGTCACTGAGCGCGTCGGCCTTGGGGTTGTTGTAGAGGATCATGCCGGCCGCGCCGCCCTGCAGGACGTTGAAGCCCTTGACGACCCGGCCCGGGCTGCGCTGGCACGCCACGATCTTGCCGGCGAACGTGCCCGGCGCCGCCGGGTGCGTGCAGGTGGCATCGCTGTACGGCGCCGCCGAGGCCAGGACGACCGGCAGCGGGCCGCTGACGCCCTGCGTGATCGAGACGCCCGTGAGGGTCGCGGCCGTGCCGTCGGACGAGCCGAGGGTCAGCGTGGACTGGAACGAGCGCTTCTGGGTGGACGCCGCGACGGTGGTGACCCACGGCGAGAGGTGGTCGGACGTGCCGGCCCCCGGGCCCGAGTTGCCGGCCGAGGCGGCGACGAAGACGCCGGCCTTGTAGGCGTCGAAGAACGCCAGCTCCACGACGTCGGTGTACGGGCTCGACCCGCCCGAGATCGAGAAGTTGATGACGTTCACGCCGTCCTTGACCGCCTGGGCGATCGCGGCGGCGGAGTCGGTGCCGTAGCAGCCGGTGGCGCCGCAGACCTTGTACACCGAGACCCACGCGCCGGGCGCGATGCCGTTGATCGGCCCGCGCTCGATGTTGAAGATCTTCGCCGAGGAGACCGGGGCACCGGCCGCCGTCGACGCGGTGTGGGTGCCGTGGCCGTCGGAGTCCCGGGCGGTGTACCCGTAGCGCTCGACCGGCTGGAGCGTGTTGTACGTGTCCAGGAAGCCCTTGCCGCCGATGACCTTGTGGTTGCAGACAAACGGGTCGTTCGCCGGGGTCAGCGGGTTGTCGCCGAAGTCGCAGGCACGGGGGGTGCCGTCGGCCTTGGCGGGCGGTGCGCCCAGGTTGCCGTTGTCGGCGAAGGACGGGTGCTCGGGCCAGACGCCGCTGTCCAGCGTCCCGAAGATCACGCCCTTGCCGGCGTTGGGTGCGCCGCCGAGCTTCGGGTAGACCTGGTCGGCGCCGATGAACGCCGGCGTCGAGTCGGTCTGGAGAGCGCGCAGCGTGTCGGACTGGACCGCCACGACATTGTCGAGCGCCAGGATCGCGTCGACCTTGTTGGCCGGCACCGTCAGCGCGACGCCACCATAGACGGTGCGCAGCCGCTGGCCGACCCGGGCGTCCGGGACCTGCTTCTTGAGTTCCGCGAGGAACTTGTCCTCGATTCCGGTGATCCGGTTTTCGTAGCGCTTTTCGTCGGCGTTTCCCGAAAGGGCCTTCCCTGTTACGGATGGACTGGTCGCCGCATATCCGGCGATATCACCGGAATATGTTGCGGTCGAGTCGTAGTCGAGCTTGACCGCGATCGCCACCCTGGTGGTGTCACTGCGGTTGAGCAGCGACGGGTCGGTCTTGGCCATACGGCTCGTGGGCGATTTCGCCGCCGAGGTTTGCTTGGCCGCCTTCAGGCCTTGTACCAGAGACAACTTGCCTGCCGGGATCGGTGCTGCCGCGCTCGGGCCACCCGAGGCGATCACGAGCAATGGCGGAACGAGTGCGGTCGCGACCGCGGCGTGCACCCATCTCCGTCGGCTCATCGTGCCCCCCTCTCACTGGACATGTGCCTAATGCGCGCATATGGGACGACCTCAATGCGCGCCGCCTCAACATGCCAGCTTTTCCACGCCCTGGATAGGGGGCGTGCGCCTGGGGCGACATTCTTGTTACGAGGGGTAGGGCAACGACGAGGGTGGGGTCCGGTTACTCCGCAAAACACCCCCACGCCGGCGTGGGGGTGTTTTGTCGGCATTTATGAGCGCGGATGGCTGCCTACTCGTTCAGGGCCAGCCTATTCGTCCATGCCCGCCAGCCCGTGTGGGCTCTCCGGCTCGGGTGCGTGCTCCGGGCCGCCGGCCAGTTGCCACGCGAGCGTCACGCTGCAGTGCTCGGAGGCGAAGTCGCCGAGGTCGTCGGCGTCGAAGCCGGGGAACGGCTCGGCGGCAACGGCGGCTGCGCCGCCCGGATCGGCTGGTCCGGCTGGGCCGGCATGGTCGGACTCGGTCACGTATCTGTGATACCCCCGCGCGGGTGGGTATCACCCGAATATGACCAAACCTGTGGCCGGTGTGCTGTTCGATGTCGACGGCACCCTTGTGGACACCGTCTACCTGCACGCCGTGGCCTGGTGGCAGGCACTGCGCCAGCACGGCCACGACGTTCCGGCCGCGCGCATCCACCGGGCGATCGGCATGGGCTCCGACCGGATCCTCGACGCGCTGCTCGGCCGGGGCCGCGACGCGTCGGCCGACGGCGCGATCCGGGCCGCCCACGCGAGCCTCTACGCCGTCTCCTGGCCCGCGCTGCGCCCGCTGCCGGGCGCGCGCCGACTGCTCGACGCCTGCGCCGCACGTGGCCTGCGTGCCGTGCTGGCCACCTCGGCGTCCCGCCCCGAGCTCGACGCCCTGCTGCACTGCCTCGACGCTGACCCGTCCATCACCGCCGTCACGAGCGCCGACGACGCGCGGCGCAGCAAGCCGGCACCGGACATCGTCGAGGTGGCGCTGGAGCGCTCCGGCCTGTCCGCCGAGGAGGTCGTCTTCGTCGGCGACTCGGTGTGGGACGTGCGGGCGGCTGGGCACCTGTCGATTCCGTGCATCGGCGTGACCAGCGGCGGCCTGTGCGCGGCCGAGCTGCTCGACCACGGCGCCGCCGCCGTGTATGAGGACCCGCAGGACCTGCTGGACCATCTTGACGAAGCGCTGACGACCGCCCTCCGTATGGCGCTCGCCTGAGCGCCCTACCGCCTCACGACATCACTCCCGCGCCGCGCGGGTGCGAGGAAACCGGCAGGTTTGCGTGGCCACCGCGCTGGGCACACCGGAAGCCAATCATTTCCGCTACCGGGGGGCCGACCATGCTCGTCTACCAAGAGACACGTACCCAGGACATCCGCAAGGCGCTGGACGCACGGCGCGCGGAGCTCGCGGAGGAGCACACCGCCGCGGTCGCGGAGATGACCCTCGCCGGGACGGCCGACTCCGGTGACGACGTCGCCGACCTCGGCACCAAGGCGTTCAACCGGGAGCAGGAGTTCGCGCTCGCCGTCTCCATCCGCAACCGGCTGGAGCAGGTCGAGCGGGCGCTGGAGCGCCTCGACGCGGGCCACTACGGCACGTGCGAGACCTGCCGCGAGGAGATCCCGGTGGCCCGCCTGGCCGCCTTCCCGTCAGTCACCCTCTGCGTCGGCTGCAAGAGCCGCAGCGAGCACCGCTACTAGGTCCAGGGCGCGCTGCGCCGCGCTTCGCAGGTGCGGCAGATACTCGACCGCCGCCCCGTCGCCGGCGAGGTCCTCGGCGAGGAATGTGGCGTAGTTCAGCACCGCACCCAGGGCGTTGGACAGGTCGTGCGTGGTGGCGGCCACCGTCGCGCGCAGCGCATCCTCGCCCATCCGGCCCCCCGCCTGGAAAACGCTGACTAGAGTGAGTCCCGTTCGCGATCGTAACGGGGCGTAGTCAAATGGTAACTCTAATCACGGGTGTCCTGATCGCGGCGGTGTTCCTGCGGGCACTCGGGGGCTTCCTCCGTCACCGGGACCCGGTGCAGCGCGACATCGCCCTGATCTTCCTGCCCACCCTGGCGGTCTACGCCAACGCCGCGGTCCGTGAGCTCACGCACCGGCCGCTGCCGGTGGCCGCGAGCGCCACGGCGACCGCGCTGCTGCTCATCCAGCCGTACCTCACGCTGCGGCTCACGGCGCGGCTCGGCCGGGTGCCGCGCTGGCTCGACGTCGGCCTGCTGGTCCTGCTGCTGGGCAGCATCGCCGCCGTAACCGCCGCGCCGCGCCCGCTCAGCACCGGATACCTCGTCCTCGTCACGGCGACGTTCACGGTCACCGAGGCGATCGCCGGCTGGATGCTGCTGCGCGCGGCCGGTCGCCGCTCCGGCGCCGCCCGGGTGCGGCTGCGCCTGGCCGCCGCGGCCACCTACGTGTTCCCGGTGATGCTGCTGCTGTTGGTCACGGCGGCGGCGCGCTACCCGGGCGAGCGGGTCTGGCTGCAGCCGGCCGGGCGCCTGGTCGGGCTGGCCGGCGCGCTGCTGTACCTGCTCGCCTTCGTCCCGCCCGGCTGGATGCGCCGGATGATGTCGGCGACGGTCTGGTACGAGGCGACCGAGGACCTCCAGCGGCTGCCGGCCGACGTGAGCACCGGCCAGATCTGGCGGCGCTTCGTGCACGTCGTGCACGACACCACGGGTACCGACGTCGTGCTGCTCCTGGGGGAGGCGGACGCCGGCGGCCGGCTCGAACGCATCGCCGCGGTCTGCCGCTCCGGCACCCGGCTGCCCCACGCGCCACTCGAGTTCGACCTGGCCGGGCTCGCCGCGACCCGCCAGCCGGTGCCGCTGCGCGCCGACCACCCGCTGGCGCAGGCCACCGGCGCCCGGCTGGCCACCGTGCTGCGGATCGAGGGCGTGGGCACGGCGCTGCTGCTGGACCGCTACCGCGCCCTGTTCAGCATCGACGATCTGCGCCTGACCGGCGTGCTCGGCACACAGGCCAGGGTGCTCGCCGAGCGCGGCGCGGTGCTGGCCGAGCAGCGCGACCTCGCCGCTCGGCTGGCCGACTCGGTCGCCGCGCTCACCCACGCCAGCCAGGCCAAGAGCGACTTCCTGGCCGGCATGAGCCACGAGCTGCGCACGCCGCTCAACGCGATCATCGGCTTCAGCGACCTGATGCGCGCCGAGCCGGCCGAGGACGATCGGCGCAGCGTGCCGGCCGAGTGGGTCGACCACATCCACAACAGCGGCCGGCACCTGCTGGGGCTGATCAACGACATCCTCGACCTGGCCAAGGTCGAGGCGGGCCGGCTCGAGCTCGGCCTCGAATCGATCTCGCTCGACACCGCGGTCGGCGAGGTGATCACCACGCTCCGGCCGCTCACGGATCGCAAGGGGCTGCAGGTGTACCTCGACGTGCCGCCGACAGCCGCGGTGCGCGCGGACCCGCTGCGGCTGCGGCAGATCCTCGACAACCTGCTCTCCAACGCGATCAAGTTCACCCCAGACGGCGGCCTGATCGCGGTCACGGTCACCCCGGAGGCCGAGGAAGTGTCGATCACCGTCGCCGACAGCGGCATCGGCATCGCGCCCGAGGACCAGGAGCGGGTGTTCGAGGAGTTCCAGCAGCTCGGGCCGGCCGCGCAGCGCAAGGCCGGCACCGGGCTCGGGCTCGCGCTGACCCGCCGGCTCGTCGAGGCGCACGGCGGCACGATCGGGCTCGCGTCGGCGCCCGGCGAGGGCAGCCGCTTCACGGTCCGGCTGCCCGTCGCCGACGCGCCGCAGGCCGCGCCCGGGGGCGAGGCCGCGCCGGGCGCGGACTCCAGTCCGGGACGCGGCCGCGTGCTGATCATCGACGACGACGCGCGCGCCGCCGAGCTGCTGGAGGCGTACCTGACCGGCGCCGGATACCAGGTCCGGACCGCCTCGAGCGGCGAGGCCGGACTGACGGAGGCCGGCGCCTGGCGCCCCGACGCCATCCTGCTCGACGTCATCATGCCCGGCCTGGACGGTTGGGACGTGATCCGCCGGCTCAAGCGCGACGAGGCGCTGAGCACGATCCCCGTCTTCTTCGCCACGATCGTCGACGACCGGCGCGCCGGCCTCGCCCTGGGCGCCACGGACTTCTTCGTCAAGCCCGTCGATCACGACGCCCTGCTGGCCCAGCTGGCCCGCCACGTCGTGCCCGCGCTGTCGCAGGAGCAGGCCTCGGTACTGGTGGTGGACCGCGACGACCACACCCGCGCCGTGGTGGAACGTCAGCTCAGCGAGGCCGGGATCATCGTCGTGACCTGCGACGACGGGCCGGAGGGCCTGCGCCTGTCGCGCGACCGCCGGTTCGACCTGATCATCTGCGACCTGCAGATGCCGGACGTCGACGGCTTCGCGCTGCTGTCCGGGCTGGACGGGGAGCCGTCCACGCGCGGCATCCCGGTCCTGGCACTGACCGCGCCGGACCTCTCCGCCGCCGACCGGCGCCGCCTCACCGGCAAGGTCATCGGCACGGTACCGCGCAACTCGGCCGCCGCCGACGGCGTGCGCGAGTGGATCGACCTCGCGGCGGTGGCGAACTCCCTCACCGACGCCCGCGATCCGCATCCGGATTCCACCCGAGAGGAGGTCGAGTGATGGGCCGTGTGTTGCTTGTCGAGGACGAGGAGCTCAACCGGGTCCTGGTGCGAGCGATCATCTCGCGGGCCGAGCCGCCGGCGGTGCGCAACGCCGACCTCCTCGAGGCCGGCTCGCTGGCCGCCGCCCGCGACACGCTCGCCGCCGAGGCCGTCGACCTGATCCTGCTCGACGTCAACCTGCCCGACGGCAACGGCCTCGAGCTCGCCGCCGAGCTGACCGAGGTGCCGGCCCGGCCGACCGTGATCGCCCTGACCGCGAGCGTCCTGCCACACGAGCGGGCCGCGGCGATGGCGGCCGGCTGCGACGCCTTCCTGGACAAACCGTACGCAGCCGCTGATCTGGTGACAATGATCGCATCACACCTAAGC
The DNA here is from genome assembly GCF_040300025.1 of Dactylosporangium sp. NPDC000555. Taxonomy (NCBI): domain Bacteria; kingdom Bacillati; phylum Actinomycetota; class Actinomycetes; order Micromonosporales; family Micromonosporaceae; genus Dactylosporangium; species Dactylosporangium sp. NPDC000555. The sequence continues at coordinate 21,724 of NZ_JBEPDB010000021.1, forward strand.
TGACAGCGATGGGTTTGATCCCGACCCCTGCCTGGGTAGGTGCCTGAGGCTCCACTCACACGGCAAATGAGGAGGGACGGGTGCAGACTCTCGCCTCAGGCCTGCGCCTGCAGATGGACACGATCGACTACGTCCTGCTGGCGCTCTACTTCATCACCGTGCTCGGGGTGGGTCTCGCCGCCCGCCGCTCGATCCGCAACAGCGTGGACTTCTTCCTCTCCGGCCGCTCGCTGCCGGCATGGGTGACCGGCCTCGCGTTCATCTCCGCCAACCTCGGCGCCCTGGAGATTCTGGGCATGGCGGCCAACGGCGCCAAGTACGGCATCATGACGGTCCACTACTACTGGATCGGCGCCGTCCCGGCGATGGTGTTCCTGGGCATCGTGATGATGCCGTTCTACTACGGCTCGAAGGTGCGCAGCGTCCCCGAGTACATGCGCCGGCGCTTCAACCGGCCCGCGCACGTGCTCAACGCGCTGTCGTTCGCGCTGGCCCAGGTGCTGATCGCGGGCGTCAACCTCTACGCGCTCGCGCTGATCATGCAGGCGCTGCTCGGCTGGCCGCTGTGGACGGCGATCGTCGTCGGCGCCCTCATCGTCCTCGCCTACATCACGCTCGGCGGCCTCTCCAGCGCGATCTACAACGAGGTGCTGCAGTTCTTCGTGATCATCGCCGGCCTGCTGCCGATCGCGATCATCGGCCTGGTGAAGGTCGGCGGGTTGCACGGGCTGTTCGACGCGGTACGCCAGACCAAGCTCGGCGACGCCGGCCTGCACACCTGGGCCGGCACCGCCGGCAGCGACAACCCGCTGGGGGCGCCGTGGTGGGGCATCGTCTTCGGGCTCGGGTTCGTGCTGTCCTTCGGCTACTGGACGACGAACTTCGCCGAGGTCCAGCGCGGCCTGTCGGCCCGCAACATGAGCGCGGCCCGGCGCACGCCGATCATCGCGGCCTACCCGAAGCTCGTCATCCCCTTCGTCACCGTGATCCCCGGCCTGGTTGCCCTGGTCACCGTGAAGGGGCTCGGCGCCGGCACCGGCGACCTGCAGTACAACAACGCCATCCCGCTGCTGATGCGCGACTTCCTGCCCAGCGGCGTGCTCGGCATCGCCGTGACCGGCCTGCTGGCGTCGTTCATGGCCGGCATGGCGGCCAACGTGTCCGGGTTCAACACGGTGTTCACGTACGACATCTGGCAGGAGTACGTGGCCAAGGACCGGCCGGACGCCTACTACCTGAAGGTCGGGCGGCTCATCACCGTCGTCGGCGTGCTCATCGGCATCGGCACGGCATTCATCGCGGCCGGGTACAGCAACATCATGGACTACATCCAGGCGCTGTTCTCGTTGTTCAACGCCCCGCTGTTCGCCGCGTTCATCATTGGCATGTTCTGGCGGCGGATGACGGCGTGGGCGGGCTTCTGGGGGCTGCTGGCCGGCACGGTCGCCGCGTTCGTCACGTACGCCGGGTACAAGTGGTTCGGCTGGTTCTCCTTCGGCTCCGACCTGGACGAGTCGTTCTGGGGCGCCGGCATCGCGTTCGTGGTGGTGACGATCGTCGCGCTGATCGTCACGCCGCTCACCAGGAGCAAGCCGGAGTCCGAGCTCCAAGGCCTGGTGTACGGCATCGGCCGCCACGACCTGCGCGCCGACGCGATCGCCGGGGACACCGCCTGGTATCGCTCGCCGGTGCTGCTCGGCTCGGGCGCCCTCGTCCTCGCCGCCCTCTTCTACCTGCCGTTCCTGTAAACCTGGGGCGCTTCGGGAGCATCGTCATGAGTGATCAGAAGATCGACACCGCCCGGGCCGCACGGCTCTTCGACGTCCGCCGGGTCATCGGAGGGCTCTTCACGGTGTACGGCGTGATCGTCACGATCCTGGGCATCTTCGACACGCAGGCGGAGATCGACAAGGCCGCGGGCGTGCGGATCAACCTCTGGATCGGGCTGGGGATGCTCGCGCTTGGTCTGCTGTTCCTGCTGTGGCAGCGGCTGCGCCCGGCCGAGCCGCCGGCGACCTCGGACATCCCGCCGGCGAACCAGGCCGGCGATCAAGTCCGCGATTAGGTCTGCGGTCGGGTCGCGGAGCCGATATCCAAACCGGAGCCGGGCACCGCACACTCTCCGGCATGAACATCGTGCTGGCGGATGCGGCGCCCCCGCCGTCGTTCACGGCGGGTACCGCCGTCGTCGTGGCCCTGGGCTGCCTGGTCTTCGTGGCCGCGCTCGTCGTGTTGATCGTGTGGCTGGTCCGCCGGACCAAGAACGGCCGCTACTGAGGTGCCAGCAGCCCGATGAGCAGCGAGCTCGCGTTCGCGCCGACCGCGACAACCACCAGTAGCACTTTATCCCGATTCATCGCCTTTATGAGGATTAGTGCCTCTACGGCGGTGGCCAGCGCCTCGGCCGACCAGAGTCTCGCCGCGCCCGGGTGCGGGGCGAGAAAGAGCCACAGCACCGGGTGGGTCGCCAGGTTGACCAGGACGCCGAGCAGCGCGGCCCGCCGGATGCCCGCCAGCCGCAGCACCACCAGGGCCGCCGTGTACAGCGGCACCTCGACCGCCAGGGTCAGCAGCAGGGCGGGTAGCACGCGATGAAGATAAGCCTGCTCTTCGGCCTCGCCGCCGGCGCCGCGCTGACGGTGGCGCTGCACGCGCCGCTGGCTACCACCGTGCTCGGGCTGATCGCGTTCGGCGTCCTGCACAACGTGCTCGAGCTGCGGTACGTCGCCGGTCGGTTCGCCCCGGTGCTCCGCGGTCGCTTCCTCGTCGTCCTGCTCGGCCTGATCAGCGCGATCGTCGTGTGCCGCCTCGCCGCCATGTTCGTCGGCGAGCCGGCTCGCTATGCCGAGATCCTGGTCGGCTACGCGGTGCTCGCCGCGGGCTGTGCCCACGCGCTGCGCGGCCGACGGCTCGGCGCGGCCGCGGTTGTGCTGACCGTGGCGGCGGCGATGTCGCTGGGCTTCCCTGGGTACCACTTCGTGATCTTGGCGCACCTGCACAACGTCGTGCCATTGTTCTTCCTGTGGGAGTGGGGCGGCCGGCTTCGCCGTGCGGCCGTGTTCCGCTGGACGCAGGTCGCGTGGGTGCTCGGCGTGCCCGCGCTGATCCTGGCCGGCGCGCTCGACTTCGCGCTCGGCGGCATCGCACCGTCGACGGTCGCCGCGTTCGCCGGGGACCCAGCCCGGATCATCGCCGCCAGCGCGCCGCCCGGCTCGACCACGATCACCGGTGCCCGGTTTTTAGTAGTATTCGCATTTTTGCAGACTATGCACTATTTCGTGTGGGTGTACTTCCTGCCCCGCCACGCGCCCGACGCCGCACGGGCCTTCGAGGCGCGTCTGGGCGTGCTGCGAGGCTGGCGTGCCTGGGCATTGGGCGGCGGGCTGGGCGCCGCGTTCGCCGTGCTGTTCGTGATCGACTACGCCTCCGGCCGGGCGCTGTACGGCGCGTTCGCCTCCTACCACGCATACCTCGAGTTCCCCGTCCTGCTCGCGCTGCTGTCAGCGTCCGGTACAGCCGGTTCACAGCTGGTTTTCAGGGAAACCGCATCCGAGCGTCAGGATCCGGCGGCAGTCTCGACATGACAGGGGAACTCTGAGGGTATTTGGAGCGAATCATGACGCGGCTGCTTGTGGTCGACGACGAGCCGGACATCGTCGAACTGCTCTCCGCGAGCCTGAGGTACCACGGCTACGACGTCGCGAGCGCCACCAGCGGGCGGCAGGCGATGGAGGAGGCGCGGCGCTTCCGGCCGGACATGATCCTGCTCGACGTCATGATGCCCGAGCTCGACGGCTTCGAGGTGCTGCGCAAGCTGCGCGGCGAGGGCACCCGCGTGCCCGTGCTGTTCCTCACCGCCCGCGACGCGACCGAGGACAAGATCAAGGGCCTCACGCTCGGCGGCGACGACTACGTCACCAAGCCCTTCTCCCTGTCCGAGATCCTCGCCCGCATCCAGGCAGTCCTGCGCCGCGTCGCCGATCCCGCGGGGGGTGCGGCCGCCCAGACCTCCCGGTTGAGCTTCGCCGACATCGAGCTGGACGAGGACACCCACGAGGTGTTCAAGGCGGGCCAGGAGGTCCAGCTCTCGCCGACCGAGTTCAAGCTGCTGCGGTACTTCATGACCAACCCCGGCCGCGTGCTGTCGAAGGCGCAGATCCTCGACCACGTCTGGCAGTACGACTTCGGCGGCGACGCCGGCGTCGTGGAGTCATATGTCTCCTACCTGCGCAAGAAGATCGACACCTCTGAACCGCGCCTGCTGCAGACCCTGCGAGGCGTGGGCTATTCACTCCGGCTGCCCCGAACATGAAGTCCTGGCCGCTGCGCGTCAAGCTCGTCGTGCTGATGCTCGTCCTGCTCGCGGCGGCCCTCGTGACGACCGGCACCGCCGGCGTGTACAGCACGCGCGACTACCTGCTCACCCGGGTCGACGCCCAGCTCCTCGGCAGCGTCCGCCAGGCCGCGATGGCCTGCGAGAGCCCCGGAACGAAGTTCGGCGGTCCGGGCGTCGCCCCGATGCAGCGCAACGGCTACTACGTGGCCTGCATCGACCGGAATGGCGCCATCGACGAGCGCTTCTTCAACCCGATCGCGACGGGCCAGCGCCGCCCCGCGCTGCCCGCGACCGCCGAGGGCATCGGCCCCATCACGCGGCTCGACAGGGACACCATCGGTGCGTACGCCACCGTGTCTCCCATGGGCGGCGACGGCCACCAGTGGCGCGTGCTCTTCGCCCGCCAGCCCGGCGGTCCCGGCTACGCCCGCGCCCCGGTCGTCATCGCCATCAGCCTCGACGACGTGGACGCGACCGTCACGCGCCAGCTCTGGACGAGCGTGACGATCGGCGCCTTCGTCCTCGTGGTGCTTGCGGTCGTCGCCTACCTCCTCGTCCGTTCGAGCCTGCGTCCCCTGGTCGAGGTCGAGCAGACCGCCGAGGCGATCGCGGCCGGCGACCTGAGCCGCCGCGTCCCCGAGGCCGACCCACGCACCGAGATCGGCGGCCTCTCGCAGGCCCTCAACACGATGCTCGGCCAGATCGAGACCGCCTTCGACGAGCGTCGGGCATCCGAAGAGCAGGCCCGCGCCTCGGAGGAACAGGCCCGCGCCTCCGAGGATCGCATGCGTCGCTTCATCGCCGACGCCTCGCACGAACTGCGCACCCCGTTGACCTCGATTCGCGGCTTCGCCGAGCTTCACCGCCAGGCGGGTAAGAGCGACGAGACGATCGCGCGCATCGAGCACCACGCGACCCGCATGGGCCTCCTGGTCGACGACCTGCTGCTCCTGGCCAGAATGGACCAGCAACGCGCCTTGGAGAAGAGGCCCGTGGACCTCCTGTCCCTGGCCACCGACGCCCTCATCGACGCCCGCGTGACCGCGACGGGTCACCGCCTACGCCTGCGCACCGCCAGCAGCGGCGACGACGAGGCCGAGGTGGAACCCCCCATCGTCCTGGGCGACGGGGTCCGCCTGCGCCAGGTCGTGCAGAACCTCCTGTCCAACGCCCTGACCCACACCCCCGCCGGCACGGAGGTCACCGTCTTCGTCGGAACCGAGGCCGAGCACGCCATCCTCGAGGTCTCCGACAACGGCCCGGGCATGTCCGCGGAAGACGCGTCAAGAGTCTTCGAACGCTTCTACCGCACCGATCCGAGCCGCACCCGTGCCCTTGGCGGCTCCGGCCTGGGCCTGTCGATCGTGGCCGCGCTGGTGGCGGCTCACGGCGGCGAGGTGACCCTGCGAACGGCCCCCGGCGAGGGCGCCACCTTCCGCGTCTCGATCCCACTGCTCAAGGCCACGCCCCAGTAGCGCCCCTGGGCCTCCTTCTGGCCGTCAGCTCCCGGCTGGTGTCGCGGGTCACACCCATGTGACAAGGGCGCCCCGCCCGGGTGACGTGGCCGGGCGGTGTCCGGCGAACCGTAGAAGAATGACCACGCCCTTCCAGGTCACGGTTCCCCGGCTGGCGGTTCCGGTGGGCCCCGACGACCACACCATCGGCCCGCAGACCGCCCCAGTCTCGCTGGTCGAGTACGGCGACTTCCAGTGCCCGTACTGCGCGATGGCGCATTCGATCATGCAGGACCTGCTGCGACTGCGGCGTGAGACGCTGCGGTTCACCTTCCGCCACTTCCCGCTGACGAATGTGCATCCGTACGCCGACCTCGCCGCCGAGGTGTCCGAGGCGGCCGGGGTGCGAAATGCCTTCTGGCCGATGCATGACTGGCTTTTCGACAGCCAGCGCAGCATCAACCCCCGCCAACTCATGGTCGGCGTCGAGCGGCTCGGCCTGCCCTCGGCCGAGATCGGCGACGAGGTCGGCGCGCACCTCTACCTCGACCGCGTGCGCCGCGATCTGGTCGGGGGCGTGCGAAGCGGTGTCGCCGGCACGCCGACCTTTTTCATCAACGGCATCCGGCACGACGGCGGGTACGGTCTCGACGAACTCCTCGAGGTCGTCGACGAGGCGGCCGAGGTGGTTCGGGCAGGGGAGCGGCCGGACGGCTACTGACCGTGAATGCGGTACGGGAAGCCTGCGATCGCCGGGCGTTACTGCAGGTCATGTGCACGTGAATGTTCCGCATCGAATTCGGCGGGCGGTGAAATCACCGCCCGCCGATCGTGGGTGCGCATCGGCACTGTTCGCCCCGGAACATAGGGAAAACGCTCTCCGATCCGCCCGCGTCAAAGGCCGGACATCACCGGCGTGGCCGGGGCCAGGCTGTTACCGACCGTGCGTCGGCACCCGAAACTCCGGGCGTTACGTTCCGTAGTTTTTAACCCCTGGGACTATCGTCTATACGATATTGTCTGACCTGCGTTAACACGATTTAGCATTCGAGAGTTGCGAACCGACCAACACGCAGTGCATGCTTTCGCGTTGGGTCGCACGGTCTTTCGGGCCCTAACCAGTTGTCGGTCTCTGGGTCTGGGGAACCCGGGGAGCGTCCGGTCCGTGGGGCCGGTCGCCCGGACGAAAGAGCAGTGACGTGCGCGGTCGATGGAAGACCGGTCGACTAGAGGTTCAGGCCTATGCTGCTGGCCGATGACTTCTTCCTGATCGCGCACGACGACCGGGGCGGCAAATCCCGGTTGTCGCCGCGCGCCGTGGAGCTCGGGCTGGCCGGCGCGATGCTCGGCGAACTGGTCCTTGAGCAGCGGATTCTGGTGGAGGGTCCGCGGCTCCGGGTGATCAACCGGGATCCCCCGTCCGACCCTCTGGCACACACCAACCTGGCCACGATGGTGGCCGAGCAGCAGCACCGCGAGGTGCGCACGTGGCTGATGTTCCTTGGCCGTACGGCGGTCGAGGCGGTCGGGCAGCGCCTGGCGCGCGTCGGCCTGGTCGAGCAGGTTCAGGTGCGGCGGCTACTGCGCTCCGAGACCCGCTGGCTACCCGCCGACGTCAACCTGCCGGCGGGGCGAGTGGTCCGGCTGCGGCGCCTGCTCACGGGCGCCGAGCCGATGCGGGTGGCGGACACGACCCTCGCCGGCCTCGCCGAGGCGACCGGGCTGACCGGTCACGTCCTGTGGGATCGCGAACCGGCCGACATCAGAAGACTTCAACAGGCGATCACCACCCTGCCGCCGCCGCTGCGCGACCTGATCCTGCAGGTCGAGTCGGCGGTCGGCGACTCGGTGCTGTCGCAGCGCGGGTGACGACGCGGTCGGACTTCCCTCTCCCCTTCCCCTCAAAACCATGGAGGACCGATGTCCGCAACGTCGCCCCCGCGACCGAGCGTGGTATCTCAGGCACTGGCCCGTGACCGGCTGGGCGTGCCTTCTGTCATCATGTTCGCCCTGACGGCGGCCGCGCCACTCATGGTCGTCGGCGCGCTGGTCTCGACCGGCTGGGGCGTCGTCGGTACGACCGGCTTCCCCCTCGCCTTCGTGATCATCGCGATCATTCTGGCGGTGTTCAGCTTCGGCTACGTGGCGATGTCCCGCCACATCACCAACGCCGGCGCGTTCTACTCCTACATCGCCCAGGGCCTCGGCCGGCCGTTCGGCGTGGGCGGCGCCATGGTCGCCCTGGTGGCCTACAACCTGCTGCAGGTCGGCCTGTACGGCGCGTTCGGCGCGTTCCTGTCGCAGTTCCTGGCCGACAAGGCCGGCGTGAACGTCGAGTGGTGGGTCCTGTGCCTGGCGCTGTGGCTGTTCGTCGCGGTGCTCGGCCTGCTGCGCGTCGACGTCAACAGCAAGGTCCTCATGGTGCTGCTCGGAGCCGAGCTCATCGTGGTGACCATCTTCGACGTCATCTTCCTCAGCAACCCGGCCGGCGGCTCGGTCAGCTTCGAGCCGTGGACGTGGGGCGCGCTCCAGGGCGCGGCCGGCCCGGCGTTCGCCGTCGCGGTCACCGCGTTCGTCGGCTTCGAGGCCGCACCGGTCTTCGCCGAGGAGGCCCGCAGCAAGAACCGCACGGTCGCCACGGCCACCTTCCTCGGCCTGGCGGTCATGGTGGTCTCCTACGCGATCACCAGCTGGGCGGCGTCGGTGAGCATCGGCGTGGACAGCACCGTGAAGGCGGCCCAGGACACCCTGGACACCGGCGGCCCGTTCTTCCCGACCCTCGCGGCGAAGGGCGGCGCCTGGGCCCACGACGTGGGCACCGTGCTGCTGATCACCAGCATCGCGGCGGCGGCGCTGAGCTACCACAACACGACCGCGCGCTACGCCTTCGCGCTCGGCCGCGAGCGGGTGCTCCCGGCGTTCTTCGGCCGTACCCGGGCCCGCTCGGGCGCCCCGGCGTCGGGCTCGCTGTTCCAGACGGTCATCGCGCTCGTGGTCATCGTGGTGTTCGCGATCCAGGGCTGGGACCCGCTGGTGAACCTGTTCTTCTGGCTGGGTACCTCGGGCGGCATCGGCGTGCTGCTGCTCGTCACGGCGACCTCGCTGTCGGTGATCTTCTACTTCGCCCGGGACAACCGCGGCGAGGGTGCCTGGGCACGGCTCATCGCGCCGATCCTGTCCACGATCGCCCTCGGCTACGTCATGTGGCAGGTCTTCAACAACTTCGGCCTGCTGCTGGGCCTCGCCCCGGGCCAGAGCAGCGCCGCGACGTGGGCGTTCCCGGCCGCGTACGGCGTGGCCGCGGTCATCGGCATCGTCTGGGCGCTCATCCTGCGCAGCATCAACCGCCAGGACTACGACGCGATCGGCCTGGGCGCCCGGGCCAACACCGCCCGGATCGAGTCCGTCGAGGCGGCCGAGGTCCGGTAGCAGTGAGGGAGGCAGGCGGTGGCCTGCCTCCCTCACTGGTTTTCTTGCACGCCTACCACCGGGTGTTACCCATAGGTGAGCGCCGGCGTGGGCTCTACTCGGTCGGCGGCCCGGCGAAGCGTGCGGGCGGTGAGGCCGCGCACCTTCGTCATTGTGGCCGATTCCGGCCGGCGGTCGTCGACGACGGGGGCGTTCGGCAGGGCCGAGTGCGCCTCGGCGCGGAAGGTGTCGAGCGTGATGAGCAGTGCGAACGGGGTCATGGCTTCTCCTTGAGTGGCTTGGGGCCGGTGGTCGCCCTGACCACCAGTGAGACGGGCAGCGTCAGGCGCCGCCGTCGTGGGTCCTCGGGCGGATCGAGCAGGATCTCGCCCGCGAGCCGCCCGCGCTCGACGCTGGGCTGGCGGATCGTGGTGAGCCCGGCCGGCTCGGCCTCCGGGATGTCGTCGAACCCGGTGACCGACACGTCTCGGCCGGGACGCAGGCCCCGCACTCGCAGCGCATCGAGCACGCCGAGCGCGAGGACGTCGGAGGTGGTGAGGATCGCCGTGGCCCGGTCGAGCCGGTCCAGGGCGTGCGCCGCCGCGGCCGCGCCCTCTTCGCGGCCGTTGCGCGCCGCGTTGATGAGCAGCACCCGCTCCCACGGCAGACCGGCGGCCGCGAACGCGTCGCGGAACCCGCGCACCCGCTCGCCGGTGACGTAGTAGCGCAGCGCGTCCGGGTCGGCGTCGACCGGGCCGGTGACGCCGCCGTGGACGATCCAGTGCGCGACGACCGCGATGTCACGGTGACCGAGCCTGGCGATGTGCTCGCCGAGCCGGCGCGCCGCCGCGCGCTCGTCGATGCCGACATAGCCGGCTTCGGGCCCGAACGCGGCCGGGTCCTCGCCGATCACGATCGGCACCCCGCGGCTGCGGATGAGCTCCAGCGCGCCGTGCCAGTCGGGCACGCAGTACAGGCAGAACGCGTCGACCGCGGCGTTGCTGACCACCCGCCGGACGGCCTCTTCGTCCTCGGGCAGGTTGAGCAGCAGCAGCGAGGTCTCCCGCGCCGACGCGGCCTCGGCCAGCCCGCGCAGATAGGCCACCGCGTAAGGGTCGGTGAAGGCCATCGACAGGTCGTCGGTGAGCAGCACCCCGATCGCGTTGACCTTGCCCCGGCGCAGCGACCGGGCCGTCGGGTTGGGGCCCGGGTAGCCCAGCCGCTCGGCCGCCTCGAGGATCCTGGCGCGCAGCTCGGGGGAGAGCTGATCCGGCCGGCTGTAAGCGTTGGAGACGGTGCTCCGTGACACGCCCAGCTCGTCGGCGATGGTCTGCAACGTCGCCGCCATGGCGCCGGATCCCCCCTTCCCTTTGCATCGATTCAGAACCCTTCTGTATCGATACAGTACGCCGAGGGGAGTCCGGCCACCAGTCGTTTGCCCGGTCCTGGCATGTGTGTCGCAACACGTGCCCTGACCAGGTCATTTAATGGTCACGCAATGGGCCGCCACCAGGGTTCAAGCGCCGGTAACGCATCGATGTCCACCCGGTAACCCGGCCGCGGCACGACGAGCTCGATGTCGCGCGCCCGCGCCTCCTCCAGGAGCCGCTCGACGGGCTCGGACCACGCGTGCAGGGCCAGGTTGAACGTGCACCAGTGCAGCGGGATCAGCACCCGGGCCTGGACGTCGAGGTGCGCGCTCGCCCCGTCCTCGGGCTTCATGTGGATGTCCGGCCAGGCGTCGTTGTACGCGCCGACCTGGATCAGCGACGCGTCGAAGGGCCCGTGCCGCTCGCCGATCTCCTTGTATCCGTCGAAGTACCCGGAGTCGCCGGTGTAGAACAGGCTCCGGCTCGCGCCCTTGACCACCCACGACGCCCACAGGGTGCCGTCGCGGGTGAAGCGGCGGCCGGAGAAGTGCCGGGCGGCGGTCGCGGTGAGCGTGACGCCGCGCACCGTCGCCTGCTCGTCCCAGTCCAGCTCGATCAGCCGGTCCTGCGGTACGCCCCAGCGCTCCAGGTGCGCGCCCACGCCCAGGGGTACGAGGAACGGCGCCTGCTGGGTGCGCAACAGCGCGCGGATCGAGGCCAGGTCGAGGTGGTCGTAGTGGTCGTGGGAGATGACCACGGCATCGATGCGGGGCAGTTCGCCGATCGGCAGCGGCATCGGGTGCAGCCGCTTCGGCCCCAACAACGGCGTCGGCGAGCAGCGCTCGCTCCACACCGGGTCGAACAGCACGCGCACGCCCTCGATCTCAACCAGCGCCGTCGAGTGACCCAGCCAGGTCACGTGCAGCCCGTCCGGCGCGAGCCGGCCGCCCAGCTCGGGGCGGGTCACCGGGATCTCGCCGAGCGGCCGGCGCCGCTGCTGGCCCGTGAGCAGCTCCACGAACGCGCCCCGCATCGCGTGCGGCGGCAGCATGTCGGCCGGCACCGTGTTTCGGAACCGCCCGTCGGCGTACTGCGTGGACCGGCGCATCCGCTCGGCCCGCGCGCCCGCCGGTATCGCCCCGAGCTGCGCCGGAAGGTCGCGCAACGCCCACGCCACGCCACCGGCGGCGGCCGCCACCGCGGCCAGAGCGAGCACCCGAGTCGTTTTCCCCATTGCCCCGTCGCCTCCAGTTGTGGTGAGGTTCAGCACCCGTCCGTTTCGATTTTCTCTCGGTACTCCGGCCAGCCAGACCCGGCCGACCTCCTTCGAAGGCCTCCGATCTGCGGAAACGTCACTCGTGGCGCTCCGTACGCCCGGCGGCCACCGCTGGACGCGACCGGCCAGGCTCTGTTGCCGGACATCCAGGTGTGCAAGGCTGCCCGCGAACTCCCCAATCACGCGTTTCCTCGTCGTGTAGGTCAAATCCTCCGGAGGCCTGTCGTGCTCTGGTACACCAACCAGTCACTTCTGTTGATCCTGCTCGCCTTCCTCCTCGGTCTGCTGGTCGGCTACCTCTGGTGGGGCCTGCGCCTGCGCCGGGTCCGGTCGTCCGAGTCCGTAACCGAGTCCACCACACCCGCGGCCCCGGCGCCCGTAGCCGCGGCCGTTTCCCCCGCCGAACCCGCCGCGGCCATCGCTGTCGCCGAGCCCGAGCCCGAGCCCGAGCCGGTCGCCGTCGCGGTTGCCGAGCCCGAGCCCGAGCCGGTCGCTGTGGCCGAGCCGGTTGCCGTGGCCGAGTCGGTCGGTGTCGCCGAGCCGGTCGCCGTTGCTGAGCCCGAGTCCGTCGTCGAGGCGGAGTCCGAGCCTGTTGTCGAGCCAGTTGCGGTCGCCGATCCCGAACCGGTCGTCGGGGCCGAGCCCGAAACGTCCACTGTGGACGCCGCGCTCATCGCGGACGTCGAATCCGCTTTCGAGGCGGACGGGACGCCGGAAGACGATCTGGAGCGCATCGAGGGCATCGGGCCGAAGATCGGCGCGGCGCTGCGTGCGTCGGGCATCACCACGTACGCGCAGCTTGCCGACGCCGAGCGCACCACTGTGGAGATCGCCCTGGAGAAGGCCAACCTGCGTTTCGCGCCGAGCATCGCGACCTGGTCGCGGCAGGCCCGGCTGCTCGCCGACGGGGACGAGGCCGGCTTCAAGGAGCTCACCGACCGTCTGGTCGCCGGTCGCGAGGTCACGGCGAAGCCCGGACCCGAGCCGACCGTGAACGATCCGGCGGTGGATGAGCCGGTCGTGGAAAAGTCGGTGGTGGTGGAACCGGAGCCCGAGCCGGTTGCCGTCGAGCCTGAATCCGAGCCGGAGCCGGTTGCGATCGAGCCCGAGCCGGAGTCCATCGCGGTGGAGCCGGAGGCCGTTGCGGTCGAGCTGGAGCCGGTTGTGGTCGGGTCTGGGTCGGTTGCGGCTGAGGCTGGGCCGGAGGCCGTTGCGATCGAGCCGGAGTCGGAGGTGGCTGAGGCTGGGCTGGTGGCCGTCGCGGTGGAGCCGGAGCCGAAGCCCGTTGCGGTCGAGCCGGAGGTGGCTGAGGCTGGGCGGGAGGCCGTTGCAGTCGAGCCCGAGCCGGTTGCCATCGAACCCGCGCCCGAGCCGGTGGCCGTTGCGGTCGAGCCGGAGCCGGTGGCGGAGGCCGTTGCGGTGGAAGCCGAGTCCGAGACGGAGCCGGTTGCAGGCGAGCCGGAGGCGGTTGCGGCCGAAGCTGAGCCGGAGCCGGTCGTTGTGCCGGCGCAGGCCGTGGCGCCGGCGGCGGAGGCCGTGGCGCCGGCGGCGGAGGCCGGGCGCGTGGAAGACCTCAAGCGTATCGAGGGTATCGGGCCGAAGATGTCCGCCGCGCTCGTGGCGGCCGGCATCCGCACGTACGCGCAGTTGGCCGACGCCGACGTCGAAACCCTGCGGGCCGCGATCTCGGCCGCCGGTCTGCGGTTCGCGCCGAGCCTCGTCACCTGGGCCCGGCAGGCGCGGCATCTCGCCGACGGGGACGAGGAGGGCTTCGCCGACCTGACCCGGCGCCTGGTCGCGGGTCGCGACACCGGGCGTACGTGATGGCGGGCACGACCCGCTCCAACTCCACGAGCGGCGCGCGCTGGGAGGTGCGGCCGCGGCACCCACTGATCCCGGTCGGCGCCGCGGTCGTCGGGCTGGCGGCTCTGGTCATTGCCTTCGAGGCGCCGCACCGGCACTCGATCGAGGACAACCTCACCGACCGCACCAAGGTCGCGCTGTCCGACGCCGGCATCGACGCCGAGGTGAGCTTCACCGGGCGGGACGGTCGCGTGAAGGTCGGCTCGGCCGGCGAGGCCGGCAAGGCCCGCGATGTCACGCTCGGCGTCGAGGGCGTCCGCGTGGTCGACGTGCAGGCGCCGCCGAGGGTGGAGAAGCCATCGGCCCCGCCCCGGCCGATCGCGGTCAAGCTGCTGGTCGACAACGGCAAGGTCACGCTCACCGGCACGGTGCCGGCCGACGGTGACCGCGCCGAGCTCGGCGGCGCGGCCAAGCAGGCGTTCGGCGCGGAGAACGTGCGGGACGACCTCGCCGTCGACGCCAAGCGTACCGCCGACGGCGCCGACCTGGCCGGGCTCGGCGCCGTCCTCGCGGCGCTCGGCAAGGACACCAAGGCCGGCGTCGTCGACCTGACCGACCACGTGATCACGCTGACCGGTACGGTGGCCTCGCCGGAGGTCAAGGACAAGGCCGAGGCGGCGGCGAAGGCGGCCGCGAAGGGCCAGGCGGTCCGCAACGAGCTCGTCGTCGGGCAGGCGGCCGCGCCCGCGCAGGTGCAGACCCAGCTGGTCGCGCTGCCGACGGTCGAGTTCGAGAACGACAGCGCGACGCTGACCGCCAAGGGCCGGGCGGTGGTCGAGAACGCCGCGTCGATCCTCAACGGCAACCCGGCGACCAAGGTCAGCATCGAGGGGCACACCGACCTGACCGGCACCGTCGCGCGCAACCAGGCGCTGAGCGAGGCGCGGGCCAAGACGGTGCTCGACACGCTGGTCTCGCTGGGCATCGCGTCCGACCGGCTGAGCTCGACGGGCTTCGGCGAGAGCCGGCCCAAGGTCCAGGGCACCGACGACGCGGCGAACGCGGTCAACCGCCGGGTCGAGTTCATCGTCCAGCAGTAACGCCGGCAAAGACGAGGGGCGCGGCCGTCACGGCCGCGCCCCTCGTCATGTTCTCCATGATCACGGAGTGAACATGCACAAGAAGCAGCACGTTCACTCCGTGATAATGGAGAACCCCGCGCATCGGCTGCCGTCACCAGCCAATCGACGGCCGCGCCCCTCTTGCTGAAATTAGTGGCGTACCGGGTAGAACGGCTCCCGCACTTCGCTGTCCGCGCGCAGCGACTTCGCCGACAGCGCGGCCGCGGTCGGGTCCGGCTGCGGCAGGGCGTCGCAGGTCTTGTCGGGCCGGTCGCCCGACTTGCGTTGCGGCAGCTTGCCCGTGGCGAGGTAGTCCGCGATCGTGTCGTCGATGCACGCGTTGCCGTTGAGCGAGTTCGCGTGCGTGGTCTGGCCGGCCTCGGCGAGCAGGCTGCCGTGCGGGAAGAGCCGGCGGGCCTGCAGGCTGCCCTCGAACGGCGTGGCCGCGTCGAGGGTGGTGCCGACGAACAGGATGCTCTTGACCTTCGAGCCGTCGACCTTGACCGGCTTCTGCGCCTTGCCGGGCCAGTAGAGGCACGGCGCGTTGTACCACGCGTTGTCCCAGGTCAGGAACGGCGCCTGGGGGAACGTGCGCCAATTGTCGCGCTGCCACTGGTTCCAGCTCTGCGGCCACTTCACGTCGGTGCACTGCACCGCGTTGTAGACCGCGAAGCCGTTGTCGTCGCCGGGGGCGATGTAGTCCTCGTACGCGGCCACGATCACGTCGGTGTTGCGGTCGTTGGCCCAGCCCGCGAAGGCGTCGGCCAGATCGAGCCACGTCGACTGGTAGTAACCGGCGTTCAGGAAGATGTCGGTCCACTCGTCCGCGCCGACCACGCCGCCGGCGGGTTTGCCGCGCAGCTTGTTCAGCTCGCTGTACCAGCGCGCCTCGACCTGCTGCGCGGTGGTCCCGAGGTGGTAGACGCTGTCGTACTTGGCCAGCCAGCCGAACCAGATCTTCTCGTTGCGCTCGAAGTTCACGTTCTGGTCGAGGTTCGCCTCGTACCACACCTTGCGCACGTCGACGTTGCCGTCGAGCACCATGCGGCGCACGTTGTCCGGGTACAGGGTGCCGTAGACCTGGCCGAGGTAGGTGCCGTACGAGAAGCCGTAGTAGTTGATCTGCTTCGCGCCCAGCGCCTTGCGGATCGACTCCATGTCGTTGACCGAGTCGACGGTGGTCATGTGGTCGAGCAGCGCGCCGCCGGCCTTGCCGCAGTCCTTGGCGTAGTTCTTGGACCGGTTCAGCCAGGTGTTCTCGATGCTCTTGTTCCACGGGATGTATTCGGGCCGCGGGCCGTTGAAGTAGTCGTCGTCGCAGTGCAACGCCGGCACGCTGGAGCCGACGCCGCGCGGGTCGAAGCCGATCCAGTCGTAGGCGGCACCCGCGCCGTTGGGCACATATTCGCCCAGGACCGACAGCGTCAGCCCGGACCCACCGGGGCCGCCCGGGTTGACCAGCATGACGCCCTGGTAGTCCTTGTCGGCGACCTTGTGCTTGATGCGCGAGACCGCGATCTGGATCTTCTGCCCGTTGGGCCTGCCGTAGTCCTGGGGCACGGTGAGCAGGCCGCACTCGGCGCCGCGGCGCTGCAGGCCGGGGCTCGCGCACTGGCCCCACGGGATCGGGGCTGGGCTGTAGCCGTCGCCCCCGGGCGCGGCGAGGGCGCTCGAGGCCGGCGCGACGGCCGCGAGCGTGGCCGCAGCGGTGAAGAGGACCAGCCCCTTCACGGTTCTGTTCTTCACGACTACCCTCCCAATTTGCCCAGATGGGAATGTCTGGGCAAGTGATTCGGGTCAAACAGTGTCACGCCGATGCTTTCGGTCAGGGGCGCCGCGCGGAAGCCGTAACACCCTTTCCCTCACCCGAGAAACCCGTGTCGCACGTCGAATCGACTCCGGTACAACGGTGTGATGCTGCGCAAGTACCCCCGGACGCCCCATCTGCGGGGTTCGCGACTACAGCCGGGGGACCACGACCTGGCGCAGGTGCCCTTCGCCGAGTTGGCCGGACGCCCCCTGGTCGTGGAGGAGAAGCTCGACGGAGCCAACGCCGCGATCAGCTTCGATGCCGAGGGCGGGCTGCTGCTGCAGTCGCGCGGCCATTACCTGACCGGCGGCCCGCGGGAGAAACAGTTCGCCCCGTTCAAGGCGTGGGCGGCCGGGATGCGCTATCAACTGTGGCCGGCGCTGCGAGACCGATTCATCGTGTACGGCGAATGGCTCTATGCCAAGCACACGGTCTTCTACGACGCGCTGCCGCATCACTTCTGCGAGTTCGACGTGTACGACCGCCGGTCCGAGGTGTTCCTGTCCACGCCGCGCCGCCGGGAGCTGCTGGCCGGCCTGAGCGTCGCGTCCGTGCCGGTGCTGCACGAGGGGTCCTTCGCCGGCCTCGCCGCGCTCACCAAGCTGGTCGGCCCGTCGACCTGCCGTACCGGCGGCTGGCGGGAGGCCCTGCGGGAGGCGGCGGTCGCCGGCGGCGCCGACCCCGGCCAGGTCGTGCGCGAGACCGATATGTCCGAGGACATGGAGGGCCTGTACCTCAAGCTCGAGGACGAGGACGCGGTGCTGGGCCGCTACAAGTGGGTCCGGCCCAGCTTCCACACGGCGATCCTCGACTCCGGCAGCCACTGGCAGGACCGGCCGATCGTGGCCAACCGGGTCCGGGCGTGAACGCGTTCGAGCGGCTCTGCCCGGCGCCGCCGTCCTGGGCCGTGCCCTGGGACGAGCTGCGTGACCTCGAGCCCGAGGCGGACGCGCACGCCCGCCGGACCGTGGCGGCCCTCGCCGGGCTGGACCGGTGGCGGGCCCGCCCGCCCGCCGAGCGGGCGCGGCTGTTCGCCGCCGCCCTGCTCGTGGGCGGTAGCGATCCGGGTTCGGCCCGGCGCGGCGAGCTCGCCGCCCGGCGCCGGCTGTGGGAGATGGGCGTGCCGATCGCCTGGCGCGAGCACGTGTGCGCGCTCGTGCGCCACCGGGGGCTGCCGTTCGGCGCGCTGGAGCGCCCGGACCTCGACCGCGTCGCGTTTCGGGTCAGCCTGCTGGCCCGCAACGACGACCTCGCGCTGCTGGCGACCGCCGACGTCCTCGCGCGGGGCGGACCCGGCGCCGGGGCGCTGCTCGACGAGGTCGCGCTCTTCATGGAGTACACCCGGGAAATCGGCTGCCTCGACGGACCGCGCGCCTTCGCCTCGGACCATGCGCGGTTCGAATATTTCCGCACCCCGGGCCGGGACCCGGACTACGCGGCATTCGACGATACGCGCTGCACGGTGACCGTGATGTCCGGGCTGCCGGGCTCGGGCAAGGACCACTGGATCGCGGCCAACCGGCCCGGAGTGCCGGTTGTCGGCCTCGACGACCTGCGCGACGAGCTCGGCGTGCGGCCGACGGATGACCAGGGCCCGGTGATCGCCGCGGCGTACGCGCGCGCCCGCGAGCACCTGCGCGCGGCCACGCCGTACGTCTGGAACGCGACGAACGTGACCCGGGCGCTGCGCTCGCGGTGCATCGGGCTCGCCGCCGGCTACGGCGCGCGGGTCGAGCTGGTGAGCGTGGAGGCGCCGCCGGACGTCGTGCACCGGCGCAACCGGGCGCGTCCCCGCCGGGTGCCGGCCGCGGTGATCGACCGGCTGGCCGGGCGCTGGGAGCTGCCCGACCCGACCGAGGCGCACGAGGTGCGCTGGGTGCTCAACGAGTAGTCGAGCGCTGCCGCTGCATCGCCAGGGCCTGCAGCGCCGACGAGCGGATCAGCAGGAGCGGGCTGAGCGGCTCGTTGGCGGCGATCGCCCGAGCGTACGGCCGGTTCGCCACGCTCCAGCCCTCGTGGATGTCGTACTCGATCGATAGCGACCGGTTGCGGGCCATCTGGTAGTCCAGCAGCACGCCGGGCCCGAGCGAGCGGGTGGCGATCTCGCCGGCCATGTGCGGGATCGGCGAGAAGAAGAACGCGACCTTGGGCACGGGCTGGAAGAGGTCCACGTCGACGAGGTCGAAGACGCCGGCCGGCTGGTACATCCCGTGCGTGTCGTGGATGCACAGCCCGGCGTTGAGGTCGACCCGGCCGACGTTGTCGATCTCCATGTGCCCGGCGGGTCCGCCCGGGGTCACGATGCCGGCGCCGTCGTTCCCGGAGACCGTCAGCACGCTGCCCAGCGGCGCCGGGTAGTTGTGCGTGACGACGACCCTGCTGCTCGGCGCGTGCGGCATGTGCCGTGCGGTGAACATCGAGTACGTCTCGGTCCACGCCAGCTCGAGGTGGCGGTCGAGGTAGTGCGCGGAGAGCCAGATCGTCGGCGCGCCGCTCGCCGAGGTGGCGATCGCGTGGAGCCCGAACAACGCGAAGTGGTGGTCGCGCAGCTGTCCGACCGTGGCCTCGTTCATGTCGATCGTGAGTTTGTGCTGTTCCACGCTGTCCTCCCAGGTTGTGCGGCTTTGGCACCCAGTGTGGAGCGGACAAGTTGCGCAACAGCGGCAATCAGGAAAAACAACTCACGTTTGGGCCGGCTCGGGCGGCCACGAAGCCGGAGTCGCTCGCGACGGTTTCATCCCACCGTCGTGTGGTGGTCACCCAGGGTTGATCCCCGGGCGGGGTGCGGTCCCTGGCGGGCTGTGACAGGGTGGGGCCGTGTCGCTGATCCCGAACACGCCGAGCAGCGAGCCCTTGCCGCTGCACCGCGCGGCCCGCATCGAGGACGCGATCCACAACGTCCTCGAGCGGCGGCTGCGCCGGCGCGGGTGGAAGGTCGCGGTCACCGCGTACACCGGGTACGGCGCCTGCGCCACCGCCGAGCGGCCCGGGTGGGTCCGGGTGCTCGGCCGCGTGCTGCTGGCCCGGATCGACCCCAAGCCGGCCAAGCGGCTCAAGAAGCTGCGCGGCTGGCGCTCGTTCACCGCGGTGTCGGTCAGCGACGCCCTGGTGCGCATCGAGGCCGGCGGCCAGACCCGCGAGGTGCGCTGCGACCGCGGCGGGTTCATCGACGTCGTCGTCGAGGCCGACCTCGCGCCCGGCTGGGCGTCCGTCACGCTGCAGACCGAGAACAGCGCCGCCGTCGAGGCGCCGATCCGGATGATCGACCCCGGCACCCGCTTCGGCATCATCTCCGACGTCGACGACACGGTCATGGTCACCACGCTGCCGCGCCCGCTGCTCGCCGCGTGGAACACGTTCGTGCTCGACGAGCACGCCCGCGCCTCGGTGCCGGGCATGGCGGTGCTGTACGAGCGGCTGGTCAACGCCAACCCGGGCGCGCCGGTCTTCTACCTGTCGACCGGCGCCTGGAACGTGGCCGCGACGCTGTCCCGGTTCCTCTCCCGGCACCTGTACCCGGCCGGGCCGCTGCTGCTGACCGACTGGGGCCCGCAGCCGGACCGGTTCTTCCGCAGCGGCCAGGCGCACAAGCGGGCGTCGCTGGCCCGCCTCGCCGAGGAGTTCCCGGACATCCGCTGGCTGCTGGTCGGTGACGACGGGCAGCACGATCCGGAGATCTACGCCGAGTTCGCCGCCGAGCACCCCGACAGCGTGGCCGCGGTGGCGATCCGGCACCTCTCGCCGACCCAGGCGGTGCTGGCCGGCGCGTTCCCGGGGGTGGCCGGCAGCTCCAAGCGGGTCCCGCTCAACGATCGGCGTTGGCTGGGCGCCCCCGACGGCGCCGGCCTGTGGCGGCTCCTGCGCGACACGGAGATCCTCTGAGCCGCGGTGGCCGGTCGACGTTCCGCTGTCGACCGGCCGCCCGGGAACGTGAGGATTACAGGATCGAGAGGTGCACGTGGTTCGTATGGTCGCTGGAGGGGTCTCCGGCGACGCCCGAGTAGTGGTGCCACCCGACCGTCGGCGTCCACACCTGTTTGAACCAGATGACGTACATGACGCCGAGGCGGTCGGCGTTCTTCACGAAGTACGTCGCCAGGGTGGTTCCGTAGGTGTAGTCGTCGCCGGTGGCCACCCCGCCGAAGCCGGGCTTGGTCTGCACCGAGAAGTCGCAGGCGCGGCCCTTCGGGTGCTCGTACGGCCCGCTCGGGCGGTAGCAGGACACGAACCGCTTGAAGCCGTCCTTCTGCGCCTGCTGCATCGCGTGCAGCGTGCGTGGCGTGAGGCAGCCGCTGGTCGTGGGGTCCTTGACGCTGCACGACTCCTTGGGCAGCGACCCGTTGGCGTTGCGCGGCACCGGGTCGGCGGTCGGCAGGTTGGCGGTGATGAAGCCCCTGCTCGGCCCACCGGCCTGCGCGAGCGCCTTCTCCGCGTCCTTCTTCTGCTGCTCGATGATGCGCTTCTGCTCCTGCTGCGTGGCGATCTCGCCGTCGAGCGCCTTCTTCTGCGCGGTCTGGTCGTCCCGCAGCTGTTTGGCCTGGTGCAGCAGGTTGTTGTTGTGGTGGGCGATCTCGTTGATGGAGCCGGCCCGCTCGGCGAAGCTGTCCGGGGTCTTCGCGTCCATCAGGGCGGCGAACGTGGTGAGGGGGCCGGTGCGGTACGCCGCCGCGGCGATCGCGGCCACATGATCCTGGATCACCGCCAGCTGCGCCTCGGTCGCCTGCAGTTGCGCGTTGAGCTCGCCCTGACGCTTGATCGAGGCGTTCAGCCGCTCATTGGCCTCGGACCACTTGCGGGTCGTGTTCTCGAGGACGGAGTTGAGCGTCGGGTTGGCGCCGGAGCCCTCGTCGCCGGTGTCGCCGCCGGGCTCGGCCGCGGCGGGTGTGACGGCGAGCCCCCCGAGCACGATCGCCGCCAGCAGCGTGATGAACGTGCGCCGGTAGGGATGTCGCGGTGACATCTGGTTCGTTGTTCCTTCCGTCGGCCGCCGACCGAGTTAGCTGACGGGTTCGGGACGGAACGACCCCTACCACCCTTCCGAGGAAGGGCGGATTCACCCCAACGTTACCGTGGGTCCCCGGCTCGCCACGGTGCGGCGATTAGGCGGCAGCCCCGCCCGGCACCGGGGGCGGTGCCCTCGTGGACGTGACCGTGGGTCACTGTACCCAGGGCGCCGAAATCGCGCACCGCGCGGTTTGTGTGGACCTGCCCGCAACCTCGTACGTGGTGATCAATAGTGACCCAGATCACGGTCTAGCGGGTGAACGTGCGGCGATGCAACAGCCGGGGCTCGCCGCCGCGTGCAGTTCGATGATGGCACGCGCGACGGGAGGGCTTCCGCGTGGAGTTCGATGACTACGTACGGCAACGCGGCGCCGCGCTGGTGCGGCTGGGACGCCTGCTCACCGGCGACCGGCACCAGGGCGAGGACCTTGTGCAGGAGGTGCTCGCCCGGGCGTTCGTGCGCTGGGATCGGATCACGGCCGACCCGCCGGAGCCGTACCTGCGCCGGATGCTCGTCAACGCCGCCATCTCCCGGTGGCGGCTGGCGTCCAACCGGGAGGTCGCGGTGGCCGAGCCGCAGGATGTGCCCGGCCTTCGTGACCTGGGCGCGGAGGCCGCCGAGCGCGACGCGACGTGGCGGCTGATCCGCGCGCTGCCACCGAAACAGCGTGCCGCCGTGGTACTGCGCTACTACGAGGACCTCGACGACGCGGCGATCGCGGCACTGCTCAACTGCAGCCGGGAGACCGTACGCAGCCAGGTGAAACGCGCCCTGGACACGCTACGCACCCGGCTGGCGAAGGAAGAATCCGGCGCCGGCTCGGTCGGCCTGACCCTCAACGGAGGGAAGTCGTGACGGGACTCGACCGGGTGGTCACCGAGGCGCTGGCGCGGGTCGCCGACGACGACGTGCACGTGGAGCGGCTGCTGGCCGCGGCGAGGGCGGGCGGCATCCGCCACCGCAGGCGCCGCCGGGTGGCGATCGTGGCGGGTACGGCGTTCTCCGTCGCCGTCGCCGGTACCGCCATCGCTCTGACCGCCGCGCTGCTGCCCACCACCGCGGACGGCATGCCGGCGGCGCCACCCGCGACGATCGCCGCACCGTCGCCCGCGCCCAGTGCGAAGTCCACGACCGCCGCCGCGCCGCCGAAGATGACGGCGCCGCCGCTCCTGCCGCCCGCCGACGGGCCGCCGAGCGCGCTGAGCGACCCTGCCCAGGTCGGCCGCCCGTGGCTGGTGCATCTCGGCATGGACGCCCTGCCGTTCCCCGCCTCCGTCGTGCAGTACCACACTTCCGCCGACGGTGAGTGGGTGATGATCCAGGGTGGGTCGATGCTGACCGTCCGGCTTTCCCGTGGTACCACCGACTTCGAGCCGCTCACCGGAGCGCAGCGGTCCGTCGTCGTCAACGGCCGCTCCGGCACGTTCGCGCACGATTCCCGGTCCGGCGACGGCACGCTGCGCTGGCGCCTCGCCAACGGCCTCTGGCTGCAGGTGTACGGCCAGCTCGACGAGGCCGCGGCGCTCGCGGTGGCGAACAGCGTGCGCGTCGACCGCACGTACCGCTGCGCCGTGCCCTTCCGCCTGCCGTCGGTACCCGCCGGCACCAAGGCGGACTCGTGTGGCATGACGTTCTTCGGCGGGCCGTCCCGCAGTACCGCGACGACCATCGCGATCGGCGCCTCGTACGTCAAATTCACCACGGAGCGCGGCGACGGCCCAGCCACCGCGGCGGCCAACGAGACGCTCGGCGGCCGCCCGGCCCGGGTTCTCGAGCACCCCGGCGACGGCGGCCGCCCGATCCTGGAGATCCAGATCGGGATGGGCGGCGGCACGACACTGTCGATGGTCGCCGAAGGCTCCTACAAGGGATCGGCCGTGCGCGAACTCGCCGCGACCCTGCAGTGGCTGGGCGGCGACGATCCGGCAGCGTGGCCGGACAACCCCCTGCCGAATCCGTGACCGGGCCGGCGGTCGGCGTCAGCGTTCAGTTTCCGCTGCCGTACGGACGCGTGAGGATCTCGAGGAAGTGCCCGCTAGGGTCCTGCCAGTAGACGCCTCGACCGCCGTCGCGGGTGTTGATCTCGCCCGGCCGGCGCTGGCCCGGGTCGGCCCAGTACGACAGGCCGCGTGCGCGGATTCGACCGAAGACCACGTCGAACTCGCTCTCGCTGACCAGAAACGCGTAGTGCTGCGGATGGACCGGCCCGAGGTCGTCGGCGAAGTCGAGGGAGACGTCGTTGTCGACCTGCACGGTCAAGAACGGGCCGAAGGGCGCCGGCTTGTCGAGCCCCAGGATCTCGGCGAAGAACTCCGCCGACTCCTGCTTGTCGTGGACCGACACGATGGTGTGGTTCAGTTGGACGGCCATACCCCAATAGTCCGCCCTTGCCAGTGGGCGGACCACTGGTACGCAAGGTGAAGTCGGTGGCCGCCGAGGCAGGCCGGACACGGTCGTCCGGGCTACTCGGCGTGTGCCCGGACGAAGAGGTCGATCCCGTCCAGCAGCCGGGCCAGGCCGAACTCGAACAGCTTGTCCAGGTCGAAGTCGAAGTCGGCGGTAGTCAGCTGCTGGATGTTCGGCATTCCGCCGGTGATGTTCAGCCGGTTCATGGCGGCTGCCTGGGAGTCCATCCACTGGTCTGCGGTCAGGCCGCTTTCCCGCATCGCCTCGGCCTCCGGCTCCAGCGCGCTTGCCGCGCCCCGGACGAAGCTGAACAGCAGGATCTGGATGTACATCCGCTGATCGAGCGGGACGGACGTGCCGTCGAACGCGGCGATGACCCACTCGGTGAGCCGCAGCGCGTTGGGGGCTGGCTGCGGCCGGGTCAGCGACATCGACGGGCCGAGCCACGGGTGCCGCTTGAACAGTGCCCACTGCCGGCGGGCGCACAGCTCCAGGCCGGCTCGCCATCCACCGGGGAGCCGGGGTGGCAACCGCAGGTCGCCGAAGGCCGCATCGATCATCGCCAACGTCAGGTCGTCGCGACTGGGTACGTGCCGGTAGAGCGACATCGTGGCCACCCCGAGGGTGACGGCGATCCGGCGCATGGAAAGTTCGGCCAGACCGTCCGCGTCGGCGATCGCGATGGCGGTCGTGACGATCCGCTCGTGGGTCAGCTCGTGGTCGCGACGCGGCGCCGGCCCGGCGACGACCGTACCGACACCGGGACGCGCGACGGTCAGTCCTTCCTCGCGCAGCGCGGCATGTGCCTTGGTGGCGGTGGCGATCGCGACGCCCCACTCCTCGGTGATCGCACGGGCGGACGGCACCCGGTCGCCCGGGCGTAGCTCTCCCGCCTCGATCCGCCGGCGCACCTCAGCCGCGATCCGCCGGTACGGCGGCACCGCCTCGCCCATCACTATCTCCGTCCTAGTACGCCCGCTGCCTCATCGGCGACTGTACTAGTGCAATTTGCCAGCCTCAATACGGCCCAATACCTTGGCTAGTACATCAATGTACGGAGTACGCAAGGAGGAAGACATGCGCGTTCTGATCTCCGGCGGCGGCATCGCCGGACCAGCCCTGGCGTTCTGGCTGAACCGAGCCGGGGCCGAGGTGACCATCGTGGAACGGGCCACGGGTCCGCGCCCGGGCGGCCAGGCGGTGGACATCCGCGGCGTCGCGCGCGGCGTGGTGGAGCAGATGGGCCTGATGCCCGCGGTGCTGGCGAACCGGGTGGACGAGCGCGGAGTGGCGCTGGTCGACGCGACCGGACGCCGGCTGGCCGAGATGCCCGCCGAGCTCTTCGGCGGCGAGGGCATCGTCGCGGAGATCGAGATCGCTCGCGGCGACCTGAGCCGGGTCCTCTACGAGGCGACCGCGGCCACCAGCACCTACCGGTTCGGCGATCGCATCGTGGCGCTGAGCCAGGACCTCGGCGGGGTGGACGTGACCTTCGCCGAGGGCGGCGCCGAGCGGTTCGACATCGTGGTCGGCGCGGACGGCGTGCACTCCGGGGTGCGCGCTCTGGCGTTCGGCCCCGAGCGGGACTTCGTCAGCCACCTCGGTGGCTACGGGGCGTACTTCACCGTGCCCGACCCCGGCGACCTCGACCATTGGTTCCTCATGTTCAACGCCCCCGGCGGCCGGGTCGCCAGCCTGCGGCCGGAGCGCGGCGGGACGGCCAAGGCCGGCCTGAGCTTCACCGCCGCGGACCGTTACCACCGCCTCGGCCGTGTGGAGCAGCAGCAGGTCCTCGCCGAGCGGATGGCCGGCGTCGGCTGGCGGGTGCCCGCCCTGCTCGCGGCCATGCCGGACGCCCCGGATCTCTACTTCGACTCGATCTGTCAGGTGCGCGTCGATCGCTGGTCGCGCGGGCGGGTGGTGCTGCTCGGCGACGCCGGCTATTGCGGTTCGCCGCTGGCTGGTCTCGGCACGAGCATGAGCCTGGTCGGGGCGTACGTGCTGGCCGGCGAACTGGCCGCCGCAGGCCCGGTGGAGACGGCCTTCGCGGCCTACCAGGAACAGATGGCGGCGTACGTGGCCAGCGGCATGCAACTGCCACCCGGGGGCATGCGCGGCTTCGCACCCAGGACCCAGCTGATGATCAGACTGCGCGCGCTCTCCATGCGGATGATGGGCGTCTGGCCGATGAAGAGCCTGCTCGAGAAGCAGTTCAGCAAGGCGGACGCGATCACGCTGAAGGACTACACCCACACCGCGACGGAAGGCGATCACGGCGTCCGGGCTTGAGGTCTGCGCTTCAGCGGTTCTGTCGTTCGATGCCGCGCCGGACGATGCCACGGATGCCGGGGAGGGTGATCGCTCGGATCGTGACGTCGTTCATCCACACGTGGAAGCGGCTGGGCGGCGCGTACTGGTGCATGCCTCGGTGAGCGAGCGCCTGCCGCTTGGTGACCTCAGGTCGCAGGCCGGCTTCCCAGTCCGCCAAGGCCGCCGGGATGTCCTGACCGTGCCGGTGCAGCGCGGTGCCGAGCTGGTCGGCGCCGGCGAGCGCCAGCGCCGCGCCGTGCCCGGCGAAGAGCGTGACGCACCAGGCCGAGTCTCCGAGGAGCGCGATCCGGCCGGTGCTCCATCGTGGCATGACGACCTGGCTGACCCGGTCGAAGTAGGCGCCGGCGGGGTCCTTCTCGAGGTCGCGGATCGCCTCGGGCACGCCTGCGGCCAGGTCGCCGAAGGCCGTGCGAAGCGCGTTCACCGGTCCGTGTTCCAGCTCCAGACCCGGGTTCGCGCAGCGGTACGTGAAGAACGCCGAGGACCGTTGCGGGCCCAGGTTGACGATCGCCGCCGTGCGCCCGGGACCGATGAAGGTCGTGGCAGACGACTCGGGCACGTCCGCCACGGGATGGGCGAGCGGGAACGCCGCCACGACGTACGGCAGGTCGACCCGGTGATCAGGCCCGAACGCCGCCGTACGGGTGGCGGAGTGAACGCCGTCGGCGCCGATGAGCAGATCGGCGTCCTGGGTGGTGCCGTCGCTGAGCCTGACCGTTACCCGGTGGGCGTCCTGGTCGATGGACGAGACGGTGGTGCCGAAGCGGAACTCGGCGCGGTCGCGTACCGCTTCGTACAGCGCGGTCTCCAGGTCCCCGCGGAACACCGACATGGTGCGGGCGCCCAGAGCGGCCTCGGCGACGGCTGGCGGCACCGTGAGCTTCGGCCGCCCGTCCGCCCGCACCAGCACGGTGGTGAACAGGCCCAGCGCGCGGTCGGACAGGGCGGGGATCAGCCCGAGCCGCTCGGCCGCGTCGTAGCCGGCCCCGAGCAGATTCACCAGGTAGCCACCGCTTCGCCGGGCCGAGGCGCGCTCCACCACGAGCGTGTGCCACCCCTCCTGTCCCAGTCGCAGGGCCGTGGCGAGACCGGCTATGCCGGCGCCGACGATCACCGCTCGTTTCATCCGTACTCCCGAGGCCAGAATGAGCATCTGCTCAAATAGTATGAGCATGTGCTCATCCGATGCGCAACACGGTGGTGGCCGGCGCCTAGAATTCGGGCATGCCTCGTGGAGTCGCCATCCCCGAACCTCGGCAGCAACTCTTCGCCGCCGTGGAACGTGTGATCGCGGCAGAAGGCCCCAGCCGGCTCACCAGCCGAGCCGTGACCCGCGAGGCCGGCGTCGCCACGGGGCTGCTGTTCGCACACTTCACGAACTTCGACGACTTCCTCGTCGGCTACGCGGTGGACCGGAGTTTCCAGATCTCCGTCGCCGCGGCCGGCCTTCCGGGGCGCGCCGGCACCGGGACGGTCGCCGGGAATCTCAGCGAGGCCGTCCTCACGACCCCGTTGACCACGCTGCTGGCCATGACCCGGCTGATGGCCTACCGGCCGGCGCTGGCGGCAAACGTCGAAGCGGTACTGGGCGACGGGAGCGCCGCGCTACAGGCACTCGAACGCGCGATCGTCGAATACCTGGTCGCCGAGCAGCGAGTCGGACGGATCCCCGCAGCCGCCGACACGGAGGCGCTGGCTCTGGCCGTCGTCGGCGTGCTGCACCACGTCGCACTCACCGATGGCGCCGACCCGGCGGCGGAAAGCCGCATTCGCCGCGCCATGATCGCACTGACCGACGGCTCCCAAGCCGTCGCCTCCTGACGCGACACCGGTCAGGACCGTGACCCGCTGGCCTGGATCACGGCGTCGTCGTGCCGTCCGGGTTCTCCACCCGCCCGGCGAATACGGCCGCCAGCAGCGCCGCCGCATACCGGTCGCCGGCCGCGTCCGTCAGATCGGCGGCGAACACGGCCACCACGTCCTCATCGGGCGCCAGGTCGGCATGCAACCACTGCCAAGCCACGAGGTTCGGGTGCTCGAGGTCGGTGCACGCCCGCGCCGGAGCCAGCAGCCGGATGGCCCGCTCCAGGTCGTCGCGGCCGAGGCGATACGACCCCGATCCGCCGGTGTGGTCGCAGACCGTGGCGAGCACCGCCGCCGGGAGCCGGTTCTCGGCGCTACCGACCCGCACGAACGATGGCCCTCCAGCGCCGTCACGGGCGATGCCGAACGCCGCAGGAGGTCGCCAACCAGGAATGGCGGCCTCGAACCGGTCACGCGCGGCCGTGATGGCCTCGACAGTTTCCCAGCGCTCGATCACCGGATCATCCCGTTTCCGCGCATACCGCGAACCTCCTGATCAGCCCTTCGCGGGCGTCGGCCGGCCGATCGCCATCAACTCGGACACGGTGACGAACCGGAAGCCGCGCTGGCGCAGCCCGGTGAACATCGCGCCGAGCTGGCTGAGCGCCACGTAACGGTTGGCGGTGCCGACGTCGTGGGCCAGGATGATCTGACCGGGACGGGCGTTCTCGATGATGTCCTGCGCCTGCCCGGGCGGGTTCTTGATGTACAGGTCCTCGTTCATCTTCTTCGACCACAGCGCCAGGCTGTAGCCGGCCTTGTTGGCCGCCATGAGCGTGGACCCGCCGAGGTGGCCGTATGGCGGACGGAAGAGCTTCGGCTCACGCCCGCTCACCGCCCGGATGGTGTCGTGTGTCCGGGCCAACTGGTTGTCGATGGTCGGCGCGTCCAATCTCGCCAGGTCAGGGTGCGACCACGTGTGGTTGCCGACTTCGTGCCGGTCCAGCCGGCCGCGCAGCAGGTCGCCGTGGGCCGCCACGTTCTTCCCGACGAGGAAGAACGTCGCCGGCACCTGGTGGTGCTCGAGCACGTCCAGCACCTCGGAGGTCCACTTCGGAGCCGGCCCGTCGTCGAACGTGAACGCCACCACCGGTTCGGACGTCTCCACGTGCCAGGTGACCGCGACATGCCCCTGGACGTCGTAGTCAACCCGGTCGGCAGCCGGCGCGTATCCGCCGTCGAACGGGAGGTGGCCCTGTGGCCAGGCGCGGGGGATCGTAACCGCGGCCGCCCCGAGGGCGGCGCCGGCGGTCACGAGCAGACCACCTCGAAACAGTGCGCGTCTGTTCACCTCAGGCCCCGTCGATCACAGAGTTTCCGCCGACGGTACCCGACCTGCGCACGCGTCGGCGTCCAGGGCTCTGTCGATCGTGGTTGTGCTCGTTACCCAGACAGGACAGCGGCGGCCCGCCACGGACCGAGATCCGTGGCGGGCCGTCGATCCGGGCTCAGCCCTGGACCACCTGTACGTTCGCGACGACTCCCCCGAACTCCTTACGGTCCGGATATACGAGACCGTTGGCGTCGACCGCATGGGCGTACAGGCTGCTATTGGTGCTCAACGAGCCGGCCGGCGCGGTGAGCCGAATGGTGAGGGATCGGTCCGCTCCCGCGCCGATGCCGGGCAGCGTGCAGTTCTGCGGGCTGTCGTGGTTGAGGGGGCAGTCCGTGCCCGGCTGTGACTGCCAACCGGCGTCGATGGAGAGGCCGAACCACACCTTGCCCGGTGTGGCGACCTTGGCCGCGTTGTGGATGTTCACCCGTAGGGTGCCCGCCCACGAGCCGTCGCTCTGCTTGGTCATGATCAGTCGGTCGGCGGTGATGACCAGATCGGTGACCTTCGGGTTGGGCCCGAACTCGGCCGGTCCGCCGGTCTGGGTGAACCGGCTGCCGTTCCAGCCGTACTCACGCCACTGGTGCTGGGATGCCTGCGCCATCTCACAGCAGGGCCGGAACTCGCCCACGTCGACCCGGACCTGGCCGTTGTCGCCGGCCTTGATCGCCCAGATCGTCATGATGTCCGAGCCCTCCTTCCCGGTGTTGCCGGCGGAGCCGACGACCTTGCCGAGGGTGACGATCTTGCCGGTGGTGTCCCGGTCGAGGGCGACGACCTGGTAGTCGCTGCCCTGCGGGCTGCACGAGATGAGGATGACCGTCTCCAGCGCCCCGTCGTGGTCGACGTCCACGTACACCGGGTCGCCCTGCAGCGCCGCCAGGCCGCGGTCCCCTGCCTTGCCACCGCTGAACTTCACCTTGCCGGTCGGGCAGATTTCGTCGAAGCCCTTGGGCCAGGCCGGGATGTTCAGCGTCGCGTTGCTCAGGTCCGCCTTGCTGATCCGGCCGTCCGGTGCCGCGGACCCGGCAACCGCCGGCGCCACGCTCGGCTCGAGCGATGCCGGATCGCTGGACGTGGCGCTGGGCAGGTCGCTGGGCGCGTCGCCGGTCACGGCCGGTGGTGGGCCGTGCGGGTCGCCGGTCACCGCCGCATACGCGGCCACCGGCGCGGCAACCGCTAGTGCGGCGAGTGCGGTCGCGGTGATCATCCGCACTCGGTGCCGGCGGTGCACGGTGTCGTGAGCCGCCGCGGTACCGGCGGGCTTGACGTGAGGTTCGACTTCGCCACGGAACTCCGCGAACGCGCTGGCGAGGAACTGGTCGTTGAAATCAGCCACGGTAGTTCTCCTTGTCGGTGAGTTGAGCTGCCAAAGCGATACGCCCGCGGTGCAGCCAGGATTTGACTGTCCCCTCGGCCACACCCTCCTGACGCGCGATGTCGCCGATCGGCAGATCGGCCAAATAGTGCAGGATCACCGCGCGGCGCTGCTGGGCCGGCAGTGTGCTCAGGGCCTGCGCCAGCGCCACCCGGTCCGGGCTGGGCGCCGCTACGTGCTCCTCGCGCTGCCGCCGAGCGAACTGCGCGGCGACCCGGGTCCGCCGCCACCGGCTGGTGGCCAGATTCCAGGCGACCCGTCGCACCCAAGCGGCCGGATCGTCCATGGCCGCGACGCGCTTCCACCGCGCCAACGCCCGGCAGAACGCTTCCTGCACCATGTCCTGCGCCGTGGCCATGTCGCCCGTGTACGCGAACAGCTGGATGCTCAGCGGCCGGAAGTGCGCCGCGTAGAAATCCTCGAACACAACATCGCGCGGCGGTCCATTGTCGGACAGGCTCCCAAGACTGCCCCCGTCAAGCAAGGTGACCACACTGCCCTTCCTTCCCATCGGCGACCGGCGATCCCCGGCCGTTCGACGACAACACGCAGGACCGCACCCTGAGGTTGCAGGTGACTCCTTGTCGCCCAGCCGACAGTTGCCGCCGAGGTCGGAAGATCCAGGCCCGGCAGGGGCAGCCCAAGAACGGGCCTGTGGCGAATTTAGCCGGAAAGGAAGAAATGGCGCCCATGGAAACAATTGGGCGCGAAACGCAATATGAGGGTGTGGCCGGCTCTGGGGGCGGTCACCGAGTGGTGAGCACGATCCGGAAGCGCGCCTGTCCGGCCATCATCCTCGCGTAGCCACGGTTCGCCTCCGCCATGGGCAACGTCTCCACGATCGGCCGCACACCTGTCAACGCGGCGAAGCGCAACGTGTCCTCGCTGTCCATGCCGGTACCGGACGCGTGGCCGGCCACCAGCCGACTGGCGAGGATGAGGTCGGCTGCGGACACCTGCAGGGGCTCGGTTGGCACACCGATCACGACCAGCCGCCCGCGTGGCCGCAGGCCGCCCACGGTCGCCGTTGTGGCCGCGGAGCTGGTGACCGTGGAGAGCACGGCGCGGGCGCCGCCCAGCCGTGCCAGTTCGGCGGCGACGTCGACAACCGTGCTGTCGAGGTAGTGGTGCGCGCCGAGCTGCCGGGCGAACTCGCCCTTCTCCTCGCCGCGAGCGATGGCCACCACCTCGAAGCCCATCTTGTTGGCGAACTGCACGCCGAGATGGCCGAGCCCACCCAGCCCGACGACGGCGACCAGGTCGCCCGCGCGGGCGCCGCTGCCGCGGAGCCCGTTGAAGCAGGTGACCCCGGCGCACATCAGTGGCGCGGCCTCGACGTCGGACAGCTCGTCCGGGATGGCCGCGAGGGCGTCGGCCGGAGCGAGGACGTACTCGGCATAGCCGCCGTCGGCCGACAGACCGGTGACCCGCGCGGCGCGGCACGAGATGAAGTCACCTTCTCGGCAGGGCGTACAGGTGAAGCAGGCGCCGCCGAACCACCCGATCCCGACACGCTGGCCGACCTGCCACTGCGCCACGCCGTCGCCGACCGCCTCGACCGTGCCCGCCACCTCGTGCCCGGGCGTGCGGGGATAGGCGCCGGCCATGCCGTCTTTGGTCATGACATCGCTGTGGCAGACGCCGCAGGCTGCGGTGCGCACCAGGACCTGCCAGTGTCCGGGCTGTGGAACCGGCCGATCGACCAGCTCGAAATCCGCTCCGGGCTTCGCCACCTGTACCGCGCGCATGCCCGCTCCCTTCGCCCGTCACCCGATGCTGAACCTGCACGCGCGTCTACCCGGCACCTGCTCGGCTAACCAGGGCCAACCACTGCGGTACGCCATCCTGACGACTGCGCGACGCAAACAGCTCACGAGCTGGCTGCTGTGTTCGCATTGCTGTCCAGACGGCCCCAGTGGGTGAGGTCGCGCCAGGTGCGCCGCCGGTGCGGGCCCACCGGAGATGGTTGCGTCGCGGCGGCGTGGCCGAGGCACACGATCATTTCGGGGCTCCACCGGGCGGGCAGGTTGAGGACTGCGCTGACGGCCGCTTTGCTGAACGAGGTGACCGGTCCAGACCCGAGGTCGAGCGCGTGGGCAGCCAGCAGGATCGTCTGCGCGGCGGTGCCAACATCGATGAAGAGACCGCTGCTCGTCGCCGAGAAGCCGTACTCCATGGCGCGTGCCACGTCGACGCAGATGACGACGGCCGCCGCCGGGCGTTGGAGCATGCCGGGCGAGACCATGCGCAGCACGCGTAGCGTCGCGGCATCATCGATCACGACGAAACGCTGCAGGCGGCGGTTGCCCGCGCTCGGGGCGTGCGCGGCGGCGTCCAGGATTCGCTCCAACTGGTCGCGCGGTACGGGCTCGCTCGTCATCGCGCGCACGGTTCGGCGCGTCCTGATGACCTCGAGCGCGTCACGGCTCACCGGGCACCCCGATCGATGCCGTATCGAGCGACGAGATGCTCTGCGAGGACGCGGCACACGGTGTCCAGCGAGGCCGCGTACCCGTCCGGGTCGGCCGAACGCGTCGCCGTCTGCGGCACGTGCTGGATCGGGCCCTCCAGCAGCGCGCGCGTCTCAGGTGACACCCGAGGCGTTATGTAGCCGGCAAGCCGCTGCGCGGCGGTCAGCAGCCGCAAGGGGCCGTACTCCGCGGCCTCGTCGAGCTGGGTTCGGGCGGCGGTGACAAGATAGGCGAGCAGCTCGAGCGCCTCGTCCTCGGTGAGCACCATCGTGGTGGGGCTACCCGCCTGGGTCCCGTCTACACCCTCGTCAGCGCTCGCGGCGTTCACCACGGGCGGACGACCAGGCTACCGTCGGGCTCGCCCAGGACCAGCATGGTGCGGCCGACGTCGACATAAACGGCGCAGGCGGTCTGCGGTAGCAGGTCGTCGGGCTCGACGCCGGTCTCCAGGTCGCAGCGGACCGCGATGAGGTCGCCATGGCTGTCGTCGGGGTTCTCGCCGAGGACCAGGGCAGCGGGCCGGCCCGCCGGGTCCAAGAACGCTTGGAGCACGTCGGCGCGGGCGAGGACCGGCAGCGGGGCCCGCAGGACCTCACCGGTGTGGGGGTCCCACTGGTGCAGCAGGCCGGAGTCGCAGCATCCGACGAGGACCTGACGATTATCGGCGCGGGTGAGCACGGTCAGGCCTGTGAGGGTCTCGGCGGCGGTGCGCTGCGGCGCGCTGACCGGCGAGCCGGTGGCCCCGTCCCAGCGGCGCAATGCACCGGTCTCGTCGCCGGAGATGATCGTGAGGTTGCCGTCGGGGCGGGTGGCGGTCGCGATCGCCCGCAGGGCCGGGGAGTGGCCGGGCATGGGCGGGCCGAGGCGTTCGCCGGTTGCCGCGTCCCAGCGGTGCACGTCGCCGTCGTAGCCCGCGCCCGCGGCCAGAACCCTGCCGTCCGGCAGCCGGGCGACCGTTACGTCGTAGAGGTCGACCGGGCCGGCACCCAGCGGCAGAATTTCGCCGGTGGCCAGGTCCAGGCGCTCGAGGCCTTCGTCGGTGGCGGCGAGCAACAAGGTGCGGCCGTCCGGGAGCGCGGCACCCGTCAACCGTGTCGCACGCACGTGCCAGGGGCGCTCCCGGTCGTCGACCCTGGCGCCGGTGCGGGCGTCGACGCAGCGCACCCGATGACCGGCGAGGGTGGCCAGCAGGATCCGGCCGTCGGCGGTGTGCACGACGGAGACGTACTGTGCGGGCTGTCCGTGCGGGAACACGGGCTCGCCGACCGTGACCGCGCCGCACGCGTCGAACCGGTGAATCGCGCCCTCGGAATCCGTAACCATCGATCAATCCAATGCTCGAACGCGACGGAGCCGCTCTGCGGCGTCAGCTCCCCCCACCGGCCGCGGCGGCCTGGGCGTTCCACATCGTGACGACCACGCCGAGCACGAAAATCTGCACCGGCAGCGGCAGGCCGGGCAGGTCGGCGTCGACGTCACCGCGCCAGGCGCTGGTGCGCCGCACCGAGCCGGCCCGGCGCCCGTCGACGACCAGTTCCTGCTCGTGGCCGAAGATCGAGGCGCGCCGGAAGTGGTACGTCCGGCCGGCTGCCTCGACGGTCCACTGTTTGCGGCCGACCCGCTCGGCCCCGGCTACCTGCGCGCCGGACTCGTCGACCATGGTGAACCGGCTGCCCCAGACGTTGCCGCGCACCTCGTAGCGCCGGCCGTCGAGCGTGAAATCGCCGCCCTTGTTCCACAGCCCGCCGTCCCACGTGATTACCGTGCGGCCGTCGGCGACGACCTCGTAACGGCTCCGCCAGACGCTGGTCCTCCTGGCCTGCAACATGCTGCCAGGGTAGCCGCAGCGGACAACCGGTCGTCCGCTACGCGCCGGTGTTCGTGGCCTCCAGCCAGGCCCGGGCGGCTAGCAACCGTCGGTTGCGGCGGCCGTCGCTCTCGAGCCCGAGCTTGGTGAAGATTCGCCGTAGATGGGTCTCGACGGTGCGCTGCGACAGGTGGAGGCGCTCGGCGATCGCAGCGTCGCGGGCGCCTGCGGCGACGAGGGCGAGAACCTCGCGTTCACGCGGGCTGAGCAGTTCGAGCCTGGGTGGCGACACCGTGGCCGGCTGCGGTGGCGTTGGCGGTACGACTGGCGGCCCCGGGAGTGGTGCGACGGGATGTACAACGGGCGGCACGGCGAACCCGGTCAGTGCGGAGGACGCCCGCCACCAGGCGACGCCGATGATGGCGGTGAGGGTTGCCACGGCGAGGCCGGAGAGCAGCGGCCCGGCGGGGCGGAGCGCAGCGCCGGTCCAGGTCGCGGCGAGCGTCACGCCGATGGCGGCGTATCCACCGAGCACCCCGGAGAGCAGCCAGCGCACCGCCTTCGGATTGGCCGCCGCGTCGGTGGACGCGATGAGCGCCATCGCCCCGACGAGGCAGCCGGCGGCCAGCGAGACCAGGTATGCGACGCTGCCGGCCGTCGGCGCGATGTCGCCGGGGTCGCTGGCCACAGCCGTGCCTATGCACACGATGATCAACAGGGGTGCCATCGCCGCGGCGGCAGCGTTCAGCGTGGCGCTCGCGCGTTCGTCCGCCGGGACGCGGACCGCGCGACGTGCCAGGAGCAGCACGGTGGCGAGCACCACGAAGCCGACGAGGCCACTGGCGACGTCTGTGACAACGGGTGTGTGCCAATCCTCCGGTGCCGCCGGCGGGTGACCGGCGAACGGACGCACGGGCTCCAGCACGAGTGCCATGCAGACGACCGCGCCGGCGACGACGCCGCCGAGCAGGATCGACCACCGGCGGGCGCGCGGTTCCGCCCGCAGTGCCGCGAGCTGCAGCACGGCGAGCGGTACGGGCCACCATCCGCCCCAGAGGCCGACGAGGAGAGGCGCCATACCGGACTCGGCGGTGACCGCGACGACGGCGAGCGTGCCGAGCACCAGGTACGCGAGGACGGCGATGGCCAGGGCGAGGAGCCAGCCGCCACCGGTACGGTCACCCCGGTCGGCCAGTCGTCGGGACAGCAGGGCGATCCCCATCGCGCCGCCCGCGAGGGCGAGCGTTGAGGCGGGATGGGTCGCATAACCGCCGGCGCCGTCGGCACGCGCGACGGCGAGCGTGACCACCGAGCCCAGTCCGAGCCACGCGACGAACAGGACAGGCCTGAGCCGCCGCCACCACCCCGGACCCCCCAGCCACATGCGTGCGTTGTGCATCGGCCCCCCAGGCAGTCCTCCGGGCGCGTATCCGGAAGCAAAGTTTAGCCGGACAGGGCGCTGGACCCGCGGATTCAGGGCTAGCCCGGACACCGCTGGGGCAACGTCAGGGCTGCTCCGGATACCGGCAATGACCCCGGCACGCGAGATTGCGTCGCGGGACCCACACATCCGATCAGAGAGGTATCCCGTGGTCGCTGCTCCTCCCGCTCGCCCCTATCCGATCCTGCCCGTCGTCGTCGCGGTCGTGCTGCTGCTGGTCGCGACGGTCACCTTCGTCGTCATCGACCCGCTGCTGGCCTGGGACGACGCCAACCCGCTGCTCGGTCGCGGCCGGCTGTTCCTGTACTTCACGACGCAGTCGAACGTGCTGGCGGTGACCGCCTGCGCCGTGTTCGGGGTCGCGCTGTTGCGTGGCCGGCATCCGGGTCAGGCGGCCGAGTATCTGCGCGGGCTCGCCGTGGTGGGCACGAGCATCACCGGGATCGTCGCCAACGCCCTGCTCGCTGAGCCGGGGGCGCCATGGAACCTCTCCGACTTCGTGCTCCACCAGGCGATGCCGGTCCTCATGGCCGTGTGGTGGATCGCCGTGCCACCCGCCCGGCCGCTGCCCTTCGCCGCGGCGGCGTTGTGGCTCGTACACCCGGCGATCTGGACCGCCATGGCCCTCACCTATGCGGCCGAGTCGAGCGACCACTGGTACCCGTACTTCTTCCTCGATCCCGCCGAGGCGGGCGGTTGGGTCGGTGTCGCGGTGTTCGTCGCGGTGATCCACCTCGTGATCGCCGTGCTCGGTCTGGGCGCCGTGCTCGCCAGCCGGGCACGGTGGACGGGCGCCGTGTGGAGAGCACTGCACCGGCTACGCCTATCTGCCCAAGATTGAGCGGGTTCGCTGAGTGCGGGTACTAGACTTTCAGCCATGGTCGACACCGAAGCCGTGTTCTTCGACCTACCGTTCGTCTTCACCATGACCCAGTGGCGGAGTTCAGCCGGCGGGCGACGGGCGAGGTGACAATGTCGGTTGCGCGGTTGCGGCGGCTGGTGGTGGACCTGCCGCCGTGGGCGGTCGACGTGTTCCTGGTGGTGATCGCCGGGGTCGCGACGGTGTACCGGATCGGGTACGGCGTGCTGCAAGCCGGCGATCGAGCGGCGGACGCCGTCGGGTACGGCATCGGAGTGGCGATGTCGGTCGCCCTGCTCGCCCGGCGCCGGTGGCCCGCGCTGACGTTGGGCATTGTCGCGGTGCTGTGGGTGTGTTATCACATGCTTGCTTACCCGGGCGGCGCTCCCGCGGTGCCGGTGTGGGTGGCGTTGTACTCGGTGGCGGTCACGTCGCAGCGGCGTGCCGGCCTGGCGGTGGCCGGTGGCCTGCTGGTGTCTGACGCGCTCGCCCGCACGGCACAGACCGGTGCTCGACTGTTCGACGCCGCGCTCGACAGTTCCACGCTGCTGTTCCTGGCCGCGCTCCTGCTCGGTGACGGGGTGCGCAGCCGGCGGGCTTGGCGTGCGGAGCACGAGGCACGCGAAGCGCTGCTGGCCGCGGAGCGTGAGCGGGCAACCGCGCAGATGCTCACCGAGGAGCGGCTGCGCATCGCCCGGGAGCTGCATGACGTTTCAGCGCACACGCTGGCGGTGATCTCGGTGCAGGCGAGTGTGGCCGCCGAACTGATCGATGACGACCCGAGACGAGCAGGTGAAGCGTTGGACGTGGTGCGTGGCGCATGCCGGGAGGCGATGGGCGAACTCCGCGCGGCGGTCGGCGTGTTGCGGTCCACCGACGTCATCGATGCCCACGGTGACGGTGCGCTGGACGTTTCGGCGCTGGCGCACGGGCTGGAGCGGTTGCAGGATCTGGCGACCGCGCACGGTCTGCGTGAACCGTCGATCGATATCAGTTACGTCGGCGACCGATGCCCGTTGCCGCGGTTGGTGGAGATCACCGCCTATCGGATCGTGCAGGAGTCGGTGACCAACGTCCTGCGGCACGCGAATGCCACCCGGGTCGACATCACGGTCGAGTTCCGCCGGGACGGTCTGGGGCTGGAGATCCGCGACGACGGCCGAGGCTCGCTCGCGTGGCGCGGCAATACGTCGCCGGGTGGCAACGGTCTGGTCGGCATGGCGGAACGGGCGGCGAGCCTCGGGGGGTCGCTCGACGCCGGTCCGGTCGGCGACGCCGGCGGTTTCCGGGTGCGGGCCTGGCTGCCGGTGGTGGTCTGACCGTGGCGATCCGGGTGCTGCTGGCCGACGACCAAGCGTTGGTCCGCGCGGGCTTTCGGGTGTTGCTGGAGCGCGCCGACGATATCGAGGTCGTCGGCGAGGCCGCTGACGGCGACGAGGCCATCATGCTGGCCCGGGCGCATCGACCTGATGTTGTCCTGATGGACGTGCGGATGCCGGGCACGGACGGGTTGACCGCCACCATGCGCCTGGTCGGCGACGAACGCCTGCCCGGCACGAAGGTGCTCATCCTGACCACGTTCGACCTCGATGAGTACGTCTTCGCCGCGTTGCACGCCGGTGCGAGTGGCTTCCTGCTCAAGGACGTCGAACCCGAGGAACTGCGCAACGCCGTGCGCGTTATCGCTGCCGGCGATGCCCTGCTCGCACCGAAGGTGACCCGCCGGCTCATCGCCGCGTTCGCCGGTCGCACCGGCCGGCAGGGCACGCCGCTGGAGCGCCTGGACACGCTGACCGCGCGTGAACGGCAGGTCGTCGCGCTCGTTGCCGACGGCCTGTCCAACCAGGAGATCGGCGACCGGCTCAACATGAGCCCGGCGACCGCCAAGACGCACGTCAACCGGGCGATGGCCAAGCTCGACGCCCGCGACCGGGCGCAGTTGGTGGTCATCGCCTACCAGTCCGGGCTGACCGGCATACCGCGGTTGCGGTAGTCGCCGTAGCGCGGACGCGGTACCGAGGTCGCAGCGCTGAGCGGACGGCCGCACGCCGACGGATTCCTACCGTTGATGGCATGACAACAACGAACATGACCACACGGGAATCGGTGGTGCGACTCCTGCGCCGCTGGCCCTGGCGCTCCTCGGGGATCGCCGGCGGTGTCGGACTCGCGCTGATGCTGCTGCTCTACGCCGGAGAGCCCCTGCGCGGCATCGCACTGGCCAGCACAACGAACATGGCAGCGGTGCTGTTCTTCCTGGTGGGCGGGGTGGTCTTGGCTGCGGGCGCCGGCACAGGCTCCCTGCTGTGGCGGCTGCTGGCACGTCCGTTCGCCATCGCGCTCGTCCCCGCACTGGCCTGCTGGTCCGTCATCGTGCTCCTCCGCGTCGCCATCCTCGCCGATGAGCCGCTCGCCGAGACCGTGTTCCAGGACGGCTTTGGCCGGGCGGTCGTGGTGTACCAGGCGGCCGCGTTCGCCGGCCTCGTGGCCGGCGCGGTCCGATGGGTCGCGTACCGCCTCACCGCCGTGCGGGAGGGCTGATGTACCGCCTGCGCAACATCGTCGCCGGCGCATGTCTCGTCGCCGCGCCCATATTCCAGGGCCTGTCCTCGTACTTCTGGAAGGACGGC
Organism: Dactylosporangium sp. NPDC000555; assembly: GCF_040300025.1. Lineage (NCBI taxonomy): Bacteria > Bacillati > Actinomycetota > Actinomycetes > Micromonosporales > Micromonosporaceae > Dactylosporangium > Dactylosporangium sp. NPDC000555. The sequence goes on from NZ_JBEPDB010000021.1 coordinate 61,826, forward strand.
TTCCAGGGCGTCAACACCGGCACGCTCATCATCCTGGCTACCGTCTGCTGGATCGTCGGCCTCACCGCCGTATTCCGTTCGATCGAGGACCGGGTTCCGCGGTACACCGCGCTCGCTCATCCACTTGCGATGTACGGCTGCGTCGGCGGCGCCACCTTCGGCATCCAGGGCATGCAGGAGGAACTCTTCAATGTCAGCCACGCCGAGGCCGTTCGACTGCTCGGTGAGCACCCGTCCGCCGCGTTCCTGGCGTTCTGGATCGCCGGCGTGCTGTTCCCCACGTCCGTTTTCGTCCTCGGCGCGGTCCTGATCCGAATCCGCGCCGTACCGCTCGCGGTCGGCCTGCTGACCTGCGCGGGTGCGGTGGCGTTCCCGCTCAGCCGCATCCCGCGGGTACCGGCTGTGGCGTATGCGGCGGACCTGTTGCTGCTGCTGCCGTTCGCGTACCTCGGCATACGCCTCGCCGCCCAGGCACTCGGCGCACGGGCGCAACACCACCAACAGCCCACCAACGGGGCGCTCAGTTAAGGAGAGCGACCACGGAGCTCACTGTTCACGCCTTGATCAGCCCGGCCAGCGGCTTGTCGAGCGGGCAGGTGCGAGCAGGTCATCTGTGGGCATGCAAGTCCGAGCTCGAGCGGGCGCTGCGGTAGCGCATACCGCACAGCAGAGGGGCCAGCGGTGATCCGCCGGCCCCTTGCGCTGTACGGCTGTGGTTCAGTCACCATGGCGGCGGAAGTAGACGTTGGACGGGGGCAGGGCCAGCGACATCGCGGCCGCGACGGCCGCGATCAGCCCGGCTGCGGCGAGCGACACCGTCGTGTGGATGTACCACGTCGGAAGCGCATCGTCAGCCCACCGACCATCGGCGCCGGCGAGCTCCTGGACCGTCGGCGCCGAACCATTGGAGGCGAGTTGTCGCGTGGGTAACATGCGTCCTCAGCTCCTGTTGCGCGGACGGCCCAGCAGCAGGGCCGGCACCGCATAGATCACGGCCAGGGACACTCCGCTCGCGACACCGTCCAGCACGAGGGACGTCGTGTCAGAGGCACATTGATCCATGGATTCGTAGCGGCACGTCATGGCGAGCTCATCGTGTACAAACAGGCTGATCAGACAGGAGACGAGCACCGTCACCGCCAGCACCGACAGCGACAGCCGGGCGGCGGTCACCGTGCCAGGGGCGTGGGTCCAACCGCATCCAGACACCACATCATGGTGCCCTGGCGGCGCTGGCCAAGCCGGCCGGACTTATGCAGTCGACGTCAGGTCGGTAGTACAGAAAGTCGCGGGCTGTTTTCGGCCCGCACCGTCGTCGATACCTTTGTGTCGACGACGGTGGAGGGGCGGTTCCCGTCACTGTGGGAAGTCCGGCAGGGCCGCTACGGCTTGCGGGCCACACCTGCCCAGTAGTAGGCGGCCTTGTCGTCGGCCGGAGGCGCGCCCTCGGGGCGCCAGCCCATCACCGGCGCCAGACCGGGCTCGATCAGCTCCCAGCCGTCGAAGAACCGCTCCACCTCGGCGTGGGTGCGCGGCACCAGCGTCATGTGCCCGTGCGTGGCCGCTGCCACCGCTGCGGCCATTTCGGCTGGATTGAAGTCCTGCGTCGGATGGGTGATCGTGAGATAACTGCCTGACGGCAACGCGTCCATCAGCACCCGGACCTTGCCGATCGGGTCGTCCTCGTCGCGCATCAGCATCAGGATCGCGATCAGCGTCAACGCCACCGGCTGATCGAGGTCAAGCGTGCCGGTCAACGTCGGATCAGCCATGATTTTGGCTGGCTCTCGCAGGTCGGCGTGAATGTACTCGCTGCGCCCCTGCGGGGTGCTGACCATCAGCGCGCGGGCGTGTGCCAGCACGATCGGGTCGTTGTCGACGTAGACCACCCGGGTCTGCGGCGCGAGCCGCTGGGCGACCTCATGCAGGTTCGGCGGGGTGGGAATGCCGGTGCCGACGTCCAGGAACTGGCGGATGCCGGCCTCGGTGACCAGGTATCGCGCCACCCGGTGGACGAACCGCCGGTTCTCCGCCGCCATGTCGCGCAGCCCCGGGATCGCCTGGATCATCGCGGCACCCATCGCCCGGTCAACCGCGAAGTTGTCCTTGCCGCCGAGCCACCAGTCGTAGACCCGCGCCGAGTGTGGTATCGACGTGTCTACCCCGACTGGCGCCTGCGCGTCTTCCGACACGATGACCGTCCCTTCGCCGGACGAATTGACGTCGATAGCGTACCCGGCCGACCGGCGCGGCGGTTGCCGGGCGGGCTGTCGAGCGTGGCTTGGCCGTCGAGCCCGTCAAGCCCGACATGCGGCTGCGCGGCCTGCGACTCAAGTGGCGATTTGTCCGCGCCTGTCCGGGTTTGGTCCAGTATTTCGATACTGTCCGCAGTGCAGATGAACCAGGCGTGTTGAGTGTGCCGACCGGACTGTCCAGCCCCCAACGCTTTGCCCGCCGCCGTGCGACGGATTTCATCGCCATGCTGCAGTTACTGCCGACCGCCTACCTGACGCCCGACGGCACCCGCCGGGCCGCGAGGTGCGGCCCGGCGGGTGTGTGGGGGTCAGGTCAGGCGGTGGTGATGGAGACCGGCCATTGCCCTCCGGTGTTGGCGGCAGCGACGGTGTTGGCGTGGACGCCGGTGTTGCCGGTGTGCCAGCCGGTGTTGTCGCCGTAGATTTGTTGGAGGGTGCCGTTGCGGATGGCCATGGTGTCGAGATGGGCGCGGCCCATGTCGACGGCGGTGATGGCTTCGGCGGTGATGCCGGTGTCGCCGTCGTGCCAGCCGGTGCTGTCGGCCCAGACTTCGTGGATGGTGCCGCCGCGGATGGTCATGGAGGTGGGCCAGACGCCGCCGCGGTAGACGGCGGAGACGGTGGTCGCGGGGATGCCGGTGGAGGCCTTGTGCCAGCCGGTGGCGTCACCGTAGATCTGGTAGAGGACGCCGTTGTCGATGGCCATGGTTTGGGGCCAGGTGCCGCCGGTGTTGACGGCGGAGATGGCTGCGCCGACAGGCAGGGTGATGCCGGTGGAGGCCTTGTGCCAGCCGGTGGCGTCACCGTAGATCTGGTAGAGGACGCCGTTGTCGACGGCCATGGTTTGGGGCCAGGTGCCGTTCGTCTTGACGGCGGAGACGGTGGCGCTGTCCGACAGGGGAATGCCGGTGTCGCCGTCGTGCCAGCCGGTGGCGTCGCCGTAGATCTGGTGTAGGGTGCCGTTGCGGACGGCCATGATCTGCGGGTGGCTGTTGCCGGCCATGGCCACGGCCGAGTAGGCGCGTGTGGTGAGGTTCAGCGACCCGTCGTGCCAGCCGGACGAGTCCCCATACACCTCACGCAATGTCCCGCCGGACGAGTCGTCCACGATGCGGTAATACCGGATCGGCGTGTAGTTGCGCCAGTTGAAGTTCGTCGGCTCGCCCTCGATGGTGTTACCGGCGGAGCCAGTCTCCTGAATCACAACCGGCCGGGTGCGCGCGCTGTCCGCCCAGCGGACGAACAGCGCGACATGGCTGCCGTCGGAGGTGCCGTCGTGGTGCAGCAGGGCATCGCCGGCCTGCAGCTGTGCCGCCGCGATCGGCGTGCTGACCCGGTCGAGATTGCCGGTCCACCAATCGTGGCCGTAGCCCCCGAGGCCCCACGCCATGGCCACCATGCCGGAGCAGTCCGTACGGTAGTCGCCGTAGACGTTGCGGTAGCAGCGGCCCTGGCTGTACGGCGTCTTGCCGACCCAGCTCCGCGCACGCGCGACCGCGTTGGAACGGGTCATCCACTGGTTCTCCGCGCCGTTGTAGCCGCAGGTCACTGTCGCCAGCGCCGGCGGGAGGGCGGCAGTCGACGACGACTGATCGGTGCCGGCATGTGCGGGGACGGTGCCGAGGAGCGCGGCGGCAATCGCGCCGGCGACGGCGACACCAGCGCGCAGCGCCATTCCGGTTCGGGGAAGTGCGTCAATGGACATTCGAGTCCTTTCCGATGATTGTCGGCATTCGCTCGGGCCGTTCGCCCGGCGGTGCAGACAGCATTCGTGGAAGGACTTGACGGCGACCGTACGCTGCGGTTCCCGCACCGGACCGTAGGATGTATTCGCAGTTCACGCTCATTCGGCTCGGTGAAGGTGACCGTGACTTGCGGGGCGCCATCCGCATCAAACCCGCACTATGATGCATTCACATCAGACATTACGGGGGACGGCAGTGAAAGACGCCCACGACGGGCCGCCTGTCCATTTTGGCCATTTGTTGCGCACTTGGCGCGAGGTCGCCGCGCTCACCCAGCGGGAGCTGGCCTCCCTCGCCGACATCAGTGCGGCGGCCGTTCGGGACCTGGAACAGCGCCGCACGCTGTACCCGCATCCAGCCTCGGTCCGCCGACTGTGTGAAGCGCTCGGCCTCACCGGCGACGACGCCGAGGCGTTGCGCCGCGCAGCGGTCCGGCCGACCGCTCCGGCCGAGCGGTTCGACACCACCGCCATCCGCCCGGTACGCATCCTGGTCCTCGGCCCGATCGCCGTGCAGCACGGCGATACCGAGGCGCAGTTCGGCGCGGACCGACAGCGTACCCTGCTGGGCCGGCTGGCGCTGACCCCCAACGAGGCGGCGCCCCGTGCGGAATTGATCGACCTGTTGTGGCCAGACGAGCCGCCGGAGTCGGCAGTCAGCCTGGTGCAGACCTATGTGACACGGTTGCGTCGCCTGCTCAACCCGTCGGCGGCTGGCCCCTCCCGGGCCGGGATGCTGCGGTCCGGGCCCACCGGATATCTGCTGCGGGCCGACGCCGACCAACTCGACCTGCTGCGGTTCCGCGAGCTGGTCGATCAGGCACGCGACGCGCGGCCGCCCGCCGCGCTGGATCTGCTCGACAACGCACTGGCGCTCTGGCGGGGAGCCCCCGCTGGGGACGTCGGGCAGCTGCTCGGCCATCCCCGCTCTCTCAGCCTGACCAACGAGCGCATCGAAGCGGCGCTGCAGCAGGCGGAGATCGCCGACAGGTTGGGCTGCCACGGCCGGTCGCTCACCGCGCTGCGGACGCTGAGCGAGGAGCATCCGTTGCACGAGCCGCTGTGGGGTTGGCTGATGCTGGCCTTGGCGGCCAGCGGCCTGCAGGCCGCGGCGTTGGACGCATACGAGCGGATCCGCGGCAGGCTCGCCGACGAACTGGGCATCGATCCCGGGCCAGAACTCGCCCAGTTCCACCGCCGGGTGCTGCGCCAGCACTGGTCACGCACCAGTATCGAGGTGCCGCCGCCCGAGCCGGATGTGCCGCAAGTGGTGTCCGTCGAGGGGAACCGGCCGTTCCAGACTCCCGCACCGGTCGCCGATTTCACCGGACGAGAGGCTCAGTTGCGGCTGCTGTGCGAGCTGCTGCGGCGCGGGCCCTCGGGACCGGCACCCATTTCGGTGATGATCTGCGCCATCGCCGGGCCCGGCGGCGTCGGCAAGACCAGCCTCGCGGTGCAGGCGGCGCACCTCGTGCGCGACGACTATCCCGACGGGCAGCTCTACGCCGACCTGCGGGGCGACGGCCTGCACCCGCTCCGCCCGATCGAGGTGCTCAGCCAGTTGCTGCGTGCGCTGGGTGTCACCGCCGCGCTCATTCCCACCGACGAAGCGGAATGCTCCGCGCTGTACCGCTCGACGCTCGCCGCCCGGCGAGTCCTGATCGTGCTCGACAACGCCCGCGACGCCCGGCAGGTCCGGCCGTTGCTGCCCGGCTGGGGCGGCTGCGGCGTCATCGTCACCAGCCGGCGTCGCATGGTAGACCTAGAAGCCGCGAACGCCATCGACCTCGAGACGATGCCGGTCGACGAGGCGGTCGACCTCTTCGCAAAGATCGCCGGGCCGACCCGGGTCTTCGACGACCCGGTCACCGCCGCGGCGGTCGCGCGGATGTGCGGCGGGCTTCCGCTGGCCGTGCGCATCGCGGGTGCCCGGCTTGCGAACCGCCCGAACTGGACGGTCGACACCCTCGCCCGGCGCCTCGGCGACGAGGTGCGGCGTCTCGACGAGCTACGCGCAGGTGACCTGCAGGTCGGCGCCACCTTCCAGCTCAGCTACCAGGATCTCGCCGAGCCCACGGCCAAGGCGTTCCGACTGCTTGCCGTCGGGCCGATCAACGAGTGGTCGGTGCCCGCCGCGGCGGCACTGCTCGGCCTGCGTCAGCACGAAGCCGAGGACGTCCTTGACGACCTCGTGGACGGCAGCCTGCTGCTGACGCCGGCGCCGGGCCGGTACCTCTTCCACGATTTGCTGCGACTCTACGCCCGCAACCTGTCACTGACCGACGACGGCCCGATCGAGCAGGCCGACGCGCTCGAACGGCTGTATACCTTCTACGCCGACCGAGTCGCGGAGACCGCCACGTTGCAACACCCCAACATGGTGCGGCTGCTGGGGGCCAGCGGTGCCACGGGGCAGTTCGGCGACCGCGACGAGGCGTTGTTGTGGCTGGACACGGAACTACCCGAGGTGGTCTCGATCATCGAGCACGCGTCACGGCAGGGCCCGAGACCGTTGGCGTGGACTCTTGCCGACAAGCTGAGGGGTTACTTCTTCAGCACCCGGCAGGCCACCCAGTGGTTCGCCACCGGCAAGGCAGGGCTCAGCGCTGCCCAGCAGGCGGGTGACCGGCGTGCCCAGGCCGCGATGTACCAGACACTGGGCCAGGCGCACTGGTCGATTGGTGAATTCAGGCAGTCGCTGCGGCAGTACCGGCTAGGTCTGGCCCTGGCGGAGTCGACCAGCTGGTTCGCGGCCGTGAGCTACATCAACCACAACATCGGCCTGGTGCACCTGGCACTGGGAGAGCCGGAACAGGCCCGGAAGGCATACCTGGAGGCACTGGCGGGCTGCCGTGCGCACGGGCACGACTACGTGGAGGCGGTCACCCTCAACGACCTCGGCATGATGTGCTGGGAGCTGGGCCAGTTCGCCGCAGCCGCCGCATACCTCGCCGACGCCCTCACATTGAACCAGCGGGGCGGCAACCTCGACGGCGAGGGCATAAACCGACATAACCTCGGCCTCGTACTGCGTGAGATGGGCCGGTTCGACGAGGCACTGGTGCAGTTCGAACACTGCGAAGGAATTCATCGACGGCTCGGTTCGCGGTATGCGGCTGCCAGCGTGCTGGAGCAGTTGGCGTTGCTGTACGCGGAGACCGGGCATCCGCAGGAGAAGGTGATCGACACAGCCCGCTTCGGCCTCGAACTGATACGGGCGACGCACGACCGGCCCGGGCTGGGCGGCATGCTCGTCACGCTGGGCTCGCTGCTGTTCGACGCGGGCCAGCCCGACGAGGCGGCGCAGTGCATGCGAGACTCATATGTGCTGGCGCAGGCGGTGGGCGCCCCCTACCTGCAGACCAGAGCTCTGATCGGCCTCGCCACCGCGCATCTGTACGACGGCGCGGTGCGGGAGGCCGGTAACGCCGCACAGGAGGCGTTGCGGCTCGCCCGCAAGGGTGGCTACCGCATGCTGGAGGCCGACGCGCTGGTGGCATGTGCGCAGTCCGGCTGCGGCAGCCAGCGGGACCTCTACGAGCAGGCTTTGCGGATCAGTGTCGACGCAGGCGCCCAGAGCCGCGTGGCGCGAATCGAGCGGCTCATGCGGAGCGCCAACCGGGACCGAACCATGGTCAATGGTCGTGAGAAACGACCGCACGTCGGTTGATCAAGACGCAGGCACCAGGAGCATCGTCACACTTGTGCTCGTCGCCTGGCAGCGTCAGCCTCGGGGTCATCCCACAGGCAGCACCACGCCGCGCCTTCGCGTCCGTAGGCTTCTGGATCTACGACGACCACCTGGTCGGCATCGAAACCCCCACAGCGGGCCTGGAAATCACCCAGCCACGAGGGGTCCAGATGTACGGCAGGATGTTCAATCAGCTCCACAGCCTTGCCATATACGGCCAAGCAGCGCGAGCCCTGATCCAAGCCGCGGCCGACACTGATCAATCGCGCTAGTGTCGACAACTGCGAACACCAGCCCCGATGCGCTGCGGCCTGCCAGGCCACCAAGACCATGCCGATCTCCGCCAGTGACCGGCTCGCTGCGCCGGTCGACGTCGAGGTCGGCGACCGAGTGACGGCCGAACGCTATCGCCCCCGGCGCAGCGGCTCGAGATCGCCGGTGAACTGGAACAACCCCTGCAGGGCGTCCAGCGCGGCCGCGCCGCGTGCAGGGCCTGAGCCGCGCCGGTCGCAACGAAGGTGCCAGCGCGGATCATGCCGGACTATCTCCGATGCCATCAGTGCTTGGCCCAGAGCAACACAGCTGCAGCGCCACCGGCAGCACGGGCGGCAGCGACCGGCACGCTACACCCCTGCTGCGGGTCGAGCGGCAGGTGGCGAGCCTGCAGCGGAGTTCCCGAACGACAATTGGACTCACCGCAAGCTCTACGACGACCACGAGGGGACCGCGGCCGCCGAGACCGTTGAGGGTCGCCTGATCAAACGTTTCGCTTGGGCGAGCAACAGCCGGCGGCGCCGGCGAACCCGAAAGTGAAGGGCAAACCGTGACCGAGCAGGAGTTCTGGGAACTGATCCACGGGGTTGGCGGGTTGGCTGGCTTCCTTGACGGGGGGCAGGAGAACCTTGTCGCCGCGCTCGCCGCCCGTAGCCCTGGCGACCTTGAAGATTTCGCTGACCACCTGGCGGGCGTACTGTTCCGGCTCGACCGCGCCGACCTGGCGCGGCAGCCGGCGAAGGATAGCGCCGAGCGGCACCGGCCGGTGGAGATGTCCGCCGACACATTCCTATATGCGCGGTGTGCCGTGGTCCTCGCCGGCCGCGAGCGGTACCTGGAGGTGCTTGCCGACCCGGCTGCGTTTCGGGATTTCACCGACGTGGTGAGCCAGCACGCGGACGGACTGCTCGAAGTGGCCCCCGAGGCGTACGAGGAGGCCACCGGCGACGAGTGGTCGCACGTCGAGCCGTTCGACTACGAGACCGGCTCGAACAAGGAGGGTTGGGCCCGCCGGCCCTGAGGAGACTGCGCCTGCCGAGTACCTCGTCCGTGCAGCCCAAGCGGCATGTTGATTCTCGTGTAGGACGCCTCGGAGTCAGTCTCGTCGGCGTATGTCCGAGGTGAGCCTCCAGTTCTTGGTCTTCGACAAGGAGGAGTTCCCACCGTGCACGGTCAGCTGGTTCCGCACGAGCTGTATCTTCTGCACGAATACTGAATGGCGCACAACTATGTCTTGAAAGGCACCGGCGGCCCTCACAGCATTTCCTGATCTCAGGGAACTGGCGGCGTACGGAGATACGAGATGAGCAGCCTAGCCAAACTTGTCCGACGGCCAGCGGTCGTCATCATCGCAGTGGGCGTCGTCACCCTCGTCGCCGGACTGGCGATCGTCGGGGTGAAACTGTTCAGCCGGGATGAGCGGGCCTATCCAGGCAGCGATCGGGGCACACTGGAGGAGGGGCTACGGTGGGCGCACGTTGCGCTCCCTGCGTGCGCCGAGCATGCGGTGCGGTACGCCGCCCACTCGGACGGGGTCGGGTTCTCCAGCTCGTTCTACCTGCGCCTGTCCGTGCCCCGGCCGTGCGCGGAGGACTTCCTCGCGTTGAACCGGTTCACCGGGTCCGCCACCGTGAAGCCTGCGCGGTTCGTCTCGACCGTGCCCGCCGAGTGGGGATGGCCGCGAAACGCCGCTAAGCAGTTCTCCGTCATCGACGTCGACTACGCCACCACAACACCGCTGGACGTGGATGTCGCGACCGACCTCGACGCCGAGCCGGCCGACGTGTTCGTCCGCGTCGGCAACGCTTGAAGCCTGGATAAGGTCGAGTAGCCGGGAGGGGTCTCACTTCTCGGCTCTCAGAGATTTGGGCGTGACAGTCTCCCGTTACCCAGCTCTTTGTCATCCTTGTGCCGTGCCATAACTCGTCGCACGGATTGTGAGCTGGGGTTTCGCTGATCGGGCGCATGCTCGTGTGATGGTGTTCCGGCTGCTGTACCTGAGCATGGTGCAGGTGTTCGGCTGGCTGGTGTGGCTATCGCGCAGCGACGCTGCCAAGACTGCGGAGCTGTTGGTCCTACGTCACGAGGTCGCGGTCCTGCGCCGGCCGGCCGCGACCGTCGTGGCCGGACCGGGCAGTGCTGTCCGCGTTGACGCGGCTGCTGCCCGGATGGTTGCGCGGGCATCGCCTCGTCACGCCCGCCACGCTGCTGGCTTGGCACCGCCGGCTGGTCCAACGCCGTTGGACCTACCCGAACCGGCCAGGCCGGCCGCCGATCAACGCCGAGGTTCGGGATCTGGTCCTGCGGCTGGCGCGGGAGAACCCAGACTGGGGACACCGCCGCATCCAGGGCGAGCTGGTCGGCCTCGGGTACCGGGTCGGTGCCGGCACGATCCGCCGGATCCTGGCCCGCACACGGACCGGGCCGGCGCCGCGCGGTATGGACACCAGCTGGCGACGCTTCCTCCGGACTCAGGCGCACGGGCTGCTGGCCACCGATTTCTTCCACCTCGACACCATCGCGCTGCGGCGAATCTACGTGTTGGTGGTGATGAAGGTGGTCACCCGCAGGGTGCACATCCTCGGCGTGACTGCGAGCCCGACCGGGGACTGGACCACGCAGCAGGCCCGGAACCTGATCGTCGACCTCTGCGAGCGGGCAAACTCATTCCGGTTCCTGATCCGAGACCGTGACAGCAAGTTCACTACCTCATTCGACGCGGTGTTCACCGCCGAGGGGCGTCGCGGTGGTCAGGATCCCGCCGCGGACACCGCGAGCGAACTGTTACGCCGAGCGGTTCATCGGCACCGTCCGCCGCGAATGCACCGACCACATCTTGATCTACAACGAACAGCACGCCCGCGCCATCCTTGACGCTTACGCCCGGCACTTCAACGAGCACCGTCCACATCAGAGTCTCGACCAGCACCCACCCCGCCACAACCCGGACGTCGTGATCCCGCTCGACCGACCGGTACACAAACGCCAAGTCCTTCAGGGCCTGATCAACGAGTACCGCCGAGCAGCCTGACCACAGCCAGAAACGCCAGCTCACAGGCCCTACACGTAGAATTGGCGCGGCACAAGGCAAGAGTGGATGGCCCCGGACCCCAGGCGCGAGAGAAGAAGGCAAGCGGAAGCGCAAGCGCAGCGGAGGCGCCGCCCCACCCGGTGTGGGCCGGCGCTTTCGCTGTGCGGAAGGGCCGGGGTGCGGGGACAAGCGTGCACTGGAACAGAGCGCGCTGTTCCCCTGTCCAATCAGCTGATGATCTGGAACGCCCACGGATAGGCGTCGTACGCGGTGGTCATGATGCCGTTCTGCGTGCTGCCCTCGTACGAGCTCTGTCCCTGCAAGATCTTGATCACCACGCGCCCGCCGTCCTCGAGCGAGATCCGCCCGTCGTGCACCGCTGCGGTACAGACCGCCGAATCCGTGGTGTACGGCCCGGATCCCCACACCGTCCCGATCGTCCCGTGCGACGGGCATTCGTACGCGATCGTGGTCCCCGCCTTGCCGTCGTACTCTTCGGCTTTGCTGGCCCAGTCGACGTTCGGATGGTCGATCTCGGCCGATACGTACGAACTGTCCTGACTGGAACTGTTATCGCCGGGAACGTCGTTGCCCTTCTTCCCGACGAGCTGGCTGACCCCGTATGCGCTGGCCCCGATCACCAGCAGTACGGCCACCGCCACCGCGACGAGCACTCCGGTGCGCCGGCCGCGCTCGCCGGCGGTACCACCGGAAGGTGCCCCGGCGGCGGCACGCGCCGCAACCGGCGGCACCGCCCCACCGCCGGCGGCACCGCCACCCGAAGCCGCGACCCCAGCAGGCGCGGGTCCGGCCACCCGTCCCACGGGCGGCCCGGGCACCCCAGGCCCACCGGGAGCCCCCGAGGTCGGCGCCGTGTACCCGCCAACGGCCGGCGAAACGGGATACCCGGTCACGGGGGCCGAGGAGAACGCCGGCGAGACGGGCGCCGAAGGCATGCTCGCACTACCACCGCCGCCCGGCATCCTTGACATCGACGTCCCGGGAGGCCCGGACACCGACGACACGTCCGGCGGCCCTGAAACGCCGGAAGCAGGCGGCCCGGACACGGCGGGCGACGCGGGCGCCCCGGAAACGGCACCCGGCACGACACCGGAGCCCCCGGCTCCGGAAACCGGCGGCCCCCAGATCGCGCCGCCCGCCGCGTGCCCGGCGCCGGCGGAACCGGCCCCGGGCGCCGTGAACTGCGCGGAGGCCCCCACGGCCCCCTGCGCCACCACGAGCTCCGGCTGCTCCACCACCGTGGGCGCCTTCCCGAGCGCCTGATGCAGCAGCGTGGCGACGAGCGGAATCCGGCTCCCGCCGCCCACGAGGAACACGCCCTCGACATCGGCGGCGCTCAGCCTGGCCGCCGCGACCGCCGCCCGGGTGGCCGTCACGGTGGCGGCGAGGATGGGCCGGGCCAGCTGCTCGAACTGATCCCGCCCGAGCGGAACGTCCGTCTCCAGGGCGGGGATGTGGATCATGGTCGAGGAGGTCCGGGAGAGCATCTCCTTGGCGGAGCGCACGTCGTCCCAGAGCAGCCGGTTCGCGCGACGCTCGGCGCTGCTGGACGGATGCGTCAGCCGCTGCCACGCGCCCGGGTCGCGCCCGGCGTGGGTCGCGCCGAGGTACCCGACGATCGCCGCGTCGATGTCCAGCCCGCCGGACGTGCTCAGCCCCTCCGCGGCGAGTACCTCGAACGCCCCACCGCCGTGGCGTACCACGGACGCGTCGAACGTCCCGGCGCCCAGGTCGTACACGACGAACGCCGACCCGGGCAGCCCCACCGGCGCGCCGGCCCCGCCCAGCATGCGAAAGACCTGCGCCGCGGCGACCGGCTCCGGCACGAGCGTCACGGCCCCGAGCCCGGCGCGCTCCGCGGCCGCGAGCAGCACGCCGCGCCGGGTCTGCGCCCACGCGGCCGGGCAGGTGACGGTCGTGGGGCCGAGTGCCCCACCGGTGACCCGCCGTGCCTCGCCGGCGACCCGGGCGAGCACCGCGGCGACGAGATCAACCGTCGCGACCTCCCAGTCGCCGAGCAGGACCACCGCCTCGTCGATGCGCCGTTTGGGATTCGGCTCGTACCGCTCGGGGCTGATCCGCGCCGCATGCATCGCGTCGCGCCCCACGAGCAGCCCGGACTGCGCGTCGGCGAACACCGCCGACGGGAGCGTAGGCGAGCCGTCGAACAGCAGCGGCCGGACTTGCCCGTCGGGCCAGGCCAGCATCGCCACGGTGTTCGACGTACCGAAGTCCACCCCGAGCCGGCGCCTTCGCGCGTCCACGTCGCCAATATAAGGGTTGGTAGCGACCCCGCGATCGGCCCAACAGTCCGCGTTGCGCGCTTGACGGACGCATCGACATCCGTTGGACCACGTGACGAGGGGTCGAAGTCAAACCGGCCCGCAGCCCCGATCCACGTCACGTCGGTCATCAACGACACGCCACGGTCGGATCTGTCTGAATAGCCGCGTTCAGCGGGGCGGCGAACGCGGGCCCGGCTGTCGTGCACAACGCCACAGCGTGTGGCCTGCACGGCAGCAACAAAAAATGCACCTGCTCGACTCGTACGATGGATATGATCGTGTGCAAATTGACGTCCATAACCAAATGTCGGCGACGTCGATGCTGCGACCTCCGTATTTCGGCTACAAAGATTGGTGGCCTCAGGTGCCGGAATCGTTCAACCGTACCGTATACATAAACTTTAGTATCACGGTGACTATTCCGAAGAAGCAGTGATGTAATCGCCGGATCCGTCTCTTCTGCTGTGTCGAGGCGGAACTGTGAGCGTTGTTTCACGCCGGTGGCCCGGCCGCAGTCAACTCGCGGCCGGGACACCGGTTACTCCAGTTACTGGCGCCGTTTGGCGCCGGAATGTATTGCATTAGGATTTCGACGTGACCCAACCATCTCCGGTCCGACCGATTACCGTCACGGTCTCCGCTTGCCTACTTTCCGGCGCCGCCATCCTGACCGTTCTTGACGCCGCCTCGTCATTGTGGAACTACTACATGTGGGTCGACGCGTACGAGAATGCGGTCGCGGACGGCGCCGTTGCCTCCGAGTCCTTCGAGGGGTTCGGCATCCTGTCCAATCACGGCTTCGCCGTGCTGCAGGTCGCTGCGGCCTGCGCGATGATCGTGCTGGCCCGCTCGAATTGGCGGGGAAGGAACTCAGCCCGGACCAAGACCTGGTGGCTGGGTGGCGTCATGCTCTGCTGCCCGACGATTGACGCCGCCGGCTCGATTGCCTTCCGGTCGGCGCCGCGAGACCCGATCCAGCAGCGTCTGCAACACATGCTGCCTTCTTGGTGGGCGCCTACGAGGTTGGTGCTTGTCCTGCTGCTGCTGATTGCCCTGGCGCTCGCGTTGGTGCTGCTGGCGTTGCCGTCGGCGAACAGATTCTTCCGGGCCTTCGCGCCGACCCCGCTTCCCAACCCGTCAGGGGCGTGAGTGCGGCCTCGACGGGCTACGTGATCGCTGTGCTCGACGGGCTGGACCCGGCGCTGCTCGACGCGGTGCCCGAGCCGGGCACCAACTCGATCGGGTGGCTGCTATGGCACCTAACCCGAAGCCATGACCGGAACGTGAGCGAGCTGCATGGTCAGGCCCAGCTCTGGGTGGCCGACGGGTGGCACGCTCGGTTCGGCCGGCCAGGGGATCCTGACGAGACGGGCTATCGGCATAAGCCCGCGCAGGTGGCGGCCTTCCGTAGTCCGGAGCCGGTGGTCGTCGCCGCCTATCACCGTGCGGTGGTTGCGAGGTTCCACGCGTACCTGGACGCTGCGCTGGCCGGCGACCCGGCGCGGCTGGTCTTTAGCCCTACGCTCGGCAACACCGTGTCGGTTCAGGAGCGGCTGGTCGGAGTGCTCGTCGAAGGGCTCGAGCACGTCGGCCAGGCGGCCCTCCTCCGCGGTCTGCTCCAACGCCGGGGCGGGTGTGGTCAGTGAGCAAGGGTTTCGGGGGCCAAAGTCGAAGCCTTCGCACTGCCAGAAACTGCGCTCTCGAACGTCGCTGGCCTAGTGAACCGCACGATCCGGCGCCGCTGCTGCTGCTGTCGACTACCCGCAGGCAGCGATGCCACGCCAGTGAATCCCGGACCGCTGACGCTCCAATCCGACGGCCGTCAGATGCGTCGGGGGCACCGTAGCGTCGACCGGCTTCTGGATCTTCGACGACGTATTTGTCGCCCTCGAGACACCAACCGCCAGCCTCGAGGTGGTCCGCCCAACCGAGATCGACCTCTACGAGCGCATATTCGCGAAACTTGCAGGCATCGACGATCCACGGGCAAGGTGTCGCGAGCGATCATCCGTAATACCCTTGATCAACTGATTTGACCGGTTATCCAAGACGTTGCCGCACGTGTCGGTCGTATTCGGTACGTGCAGTGAGTCAGACCCAGCGCGGAAGTCGTCCATCATTGGGGCGGGTGGTAGTACGAACCGCAATCCAGCAGTGGCTGTATGTAGGGTGATCCTTCGGGAGGGGCGTTGCTGACGGGCCCTCGACTGGCACTCCTGGCGGCCCTGTGGTTGCTCCGTGGTTGCTCGTCTGTTCGGCATGCTCGTCCGCCCAGCGCCGGAGCGCCACGGCCCCGTCCCGTCTGTCGGTGACCTCCACCGCTCTGAGCTGCGAAAATGCGGCATTTGGAGTATCAAGTGGAGCGACTTTCGAGACACGGGTACCCTGTCAAGCGCGGGCTGCTAGCTCAATGGCAGAGCTGCGGACTTTTAATCCCCTGGAACGCGCCATCATTGTCGACCTAAATGGCCGTTGACCAGCCAAAACGTTAAAGTTGACCGTCCACTGTGGATCCGGGGTGCTCGATAGGTGCTCGTCTGTTTTGGAGCGGTTGAGCGTGCCCAAGTCCGACCGGAGGCCTCGTTGTCCGACTGCGTCCAGCAGGTACGCGCATCGGGAAATCGGCGAGTTGTCTAGCCTCGCGCTGGCCAACGTTCTTCGCTGGATCGGTAGGCGGGGCGCCGAGGAGCCGTCCCGGCGATCTGACCTTCTGATCCGTAGTCAGATGGTCCGCGCAGTCCCCCACCCCCTTACCCTCTCACGAAAGCGTGTCGTTTCGCAAGGGCTCCGTACTCAAACGGTGCGGCGCGTATCCGCAGGTCCACGCGATCTCACCGCACGCCGGCGCTCCCGGACTCGCGAACGCTTGGCGGCCGTGCTGGTCTGGTGCGGGTTGTGCTCGACGGTCGCGCTACGTCCGATCACGTCAGGAACACAACGTGCCCGTGCACGCCGCCGGCCGGAGACCGCTGCGAAGGGCACCCAGGACCCGCACATGTCTGGCTCGGGCCGGATCGGGGCGGGCTCTGCCGACGACGACCGGGCGTGGCGTGCGAGGCTGAACGGTATGGCCACGCAAGGTTTCGGCGGTGGTTGGCTGATACGAAGGGGCTGCGGTGGAGTTCACACGGCTGGGCCGGACCGAGCTGAAGGTGAGTCGCATCGGGCTGGGATGCATGAGCTACGGCCGGGCCGCGGCCGGGATGCACCAGTGGACCTTGGATGAGGATGCGGCGGCGCCGTTCTTCCGGCAGGCCGTCGAGCTTGGGGTGACGTTCTGGGATACCGCGAACGTCTACCAGGGCGGCACGTCGGAGGAGTTCATCGGCCGGGCGATCAGCCGGTTCTCCCGGCGGGAGGATATCGTGCTGGCGACCAAGGTCAGCGGGAAGATGCACGACGGGCCAGGCGGCAGCGGCCTGTCCCGTAAGGCCATCCTGGAGCAGGCCGACGCCTCGCTGCGACGGCTGGGCACGGACTACATCGACGTCTACTACATCCACCGCTTCGACCCTGACACGCCGGTCGAGGAGACGATGCGGGCCCTCGATGACCTGGTCCGTGCCGGCAAGGTGCGGTACCTCGGTGGGTCGTCGATGTGGGCGTGGCAGTTCGCCAAGTTGCAGCATGCCGCCGTGGTGAACGGGTGGACGACGTTCTCGGCGATGCAGGACCAGTACAACGTGCTCAAGCGCGAGGAAGAGCGGGACATGATCCCGATGTGTCTCGATCAGGGTGTCGGGTTGACCCCGTACTCGCCGTTGGCGAAGGGCCGGGCCGCCCGGCCCTGGGGTCAGCAGACGACCCGTTCATCGTCGGACACGGTGGCGAAGGCGTTCGACCGAGACGTCGACGAGCCGGTGGTGTACGCGATCCAACGGGTCGCCGAGGGCCGGGGCGTCTCCATGGCCCAGGTGGCGCTCGCCTGGGTGCTGTCCAAGCCGGCGGTTTCCTGCCCGATCGTGGGGGCAACCAAGCCGCATCACCTGCAGGACGCCGTCACCGCCCTTGACGTCGACCTCACGGATGACGAGCTCGCCGCCCTGGAAGACCCGTACCTGCCTCAGGACAACTACTGGTGGTAACAACCTCTTGGTGACGGTACCGCGAAGACAGGCTTCCGCTATCTGTCGAGGATCCGCCGCACCGTCGTCGCGGCCACGTCGAGTGGGATCCGTTCCTGCTCCACCCGTCGATGACGGGTCCAGGCCTCGGCGGTCAGGCACCGGTAGAGCTCCGTCTCGGCGTCGGTTAGGTGCGGGACCGGTCGTGGTGGTCGGGCTTGCAGCGGCCGTCCGCGTGCGTCGACGTTGGTGCCGTAGCGTTCCCAGGCGGTATAGGCGGCCAGGTCCATGAACAGTGAGGCGGCGGGGATGCCCGCGGCGCGGAACTCGTTGAGGATCTCGAGTCCGTCAGCGTCCATGTCGCCCCAGTAGATGATGCGCTCGGCGGTGGTCAGCCAGGGCAGGGCGGCGATGGTGGAGCCGCCGCGGCCGACGCCCTCGATGCTGATGCCGCCGTGCAGTTCGGGGAAGTGGATCGCGGTGTCCTTGTTCTCGGAGATCACGACGATCCGGGGCTGGTACGCCGGTTGCGCCCGGTCCCCGATGGTGGCCGAGTCGTGCCGGCGTCGGCCTGCGGCGCGATGGTGGGGGTCGAGGTAGGTGAAGTGGACCCGGGGCGGATGGGGTGGCAGCAGTCCCAGATCGTCGCGGGCGGACAGTCGCCGTACCAGCGCGTGGCGGTGGTTGAGCCATTTGGCGTGCATGCCTTCGATCGGTACCTGTCGCGGGGTAAGGCCGGTGGCGTTATGTGTGGCGAACCAGGCGCCGGCGCGGCAGAGCAGGTCGAAGTCGACGTCGTCGAGGCTGTCGACCGCGGCGACGGTCGCGGTGAGGAGCCCGGAGTCGGTGAGGTGGGGGAATCGGTCGGCGAGGGTGGTAGCCCGGCGGCGGCCTTGTTCCAGCCGCCGTGTCCAGGTGGGGCCGCAGAGCCGGGCAGCATGATCGACGTCGGTGATAACGAGGTGTGTCGGGATCTGCTGGTCGGTGCCGTGCACACGGCGGGTGCGGGTTCGCAGTGTCGTGTGATTGGCGTCGCTCCAGGTCCGCCAGGTGGCGGCCCATGCGGCGGCGGCGGCGAAGTCGTTCGCTAGGTCGCTGGTCGCGCGTTGGCCGAGCGGGAACGCGTGTGGCCAGGATGCCGTCGACATGTCCGGTTGCGGGGCTAGTGACGGGTGCTGGTCAGCTGTGGTGGCAGGGGTGACGCCAGCTGCCCAGGTGGTACTGAGCCGGCGTTCGATATCGGTCAGCAGCTGATCGACGGTTTTCATCGTGTCGTACTGCTGTCCGGCGCGAAGTGCTGCACCGCGGTGCCGGTGCCGGTGATCGGGGTGCGGGCGCCGGGGATGGCGAGCGGATAGCTGCCCGGCGGAGTCGTGGCGTCGCTGATGCCTGTGACGAAGGAGTAGTGGGTGGTGGTGTTTTTGGTAATCGCCAGGAGTTGGTCCATGTGTGGTTCGAGGGCGGTCACCTTGTCCAGCGGCGCACCGACGATCAGCTGGAATCCGAGTCCTTTCCACGCCTGTACTGCGCGGCCGGCGAACTCGGCGTCGGACTTGACGAAGCCTTCGTCGAGAAAGACGGGTGCGAACCGGGGGCGGGTCCGTAGTTCGTCGCCGAGGCGGAAGCGGAGTGCCGCGCCGACGATGAAGGCGACCAGTTCCTGGCTTTCGCCGCCGCTTTTGCCGCCGAGGGAGGAGTGGGTGCTGAGCAGTTGCCCGGCGGCGTCGTAGCGTTCTGCGGTGATCTCGACGTGTCGGCGTACATCGAGGAGCCGGTCGCGGTCGCTGAGGTCGGCGACCGCGCGGGGGTCGTCGCGGCGGCGGATGCGGCGCATGAACTGTTGCAGTTCGTGGAAGCGTTGCTGCATCTGCTGTTCGGGCAGTTCGCGGGTGGCGCCGGAGGACAGTGCTCGAAGTTGGCGACGGAACTGGACCACGGCGTCCGGGGCGAGGCGCCGCAGTTTGATCCGCAGCCGATCGCGGTTGGCGCCAAACGGCAGGTCGCGCAGGATGGCGTTGATCGGGTCGAGGCGTTCCTCGATCTCGTCGATGGACGATTCCATGGCGCCGGCGAGCGGGACGAGGTCCTCGCCGCTCCATTTCATCAGCCGTTGCCGCCACGCGTCGCGACGTTCGTGCAGGCCGGTGGTGAGGATGGTGTCGAGGATGGACGCGTAGTCTGGGTAGGACGCCGCGGTGCGGCCGAGATTGGGGTCCTCAAACTTCAGCTGGTATGCGGTGAAGATCCGTTCGAGTTCGGCTTCGGCGTTGCGGGCCTGGGTGCGGGCGGACTCGGCGGCGGCGGACAGCCGTTGTCTGAGCCGGGCCAGGTTGGCCGGGAACTGATCCAGGTCCGCGGGGTCGCCGGGTGCGACCGCGGCGGTGAAATGCTGGTCGAGTGCGGTAGTCTGCTCGTCGGTGAGGGTGACCTTGTGTTCCTGACCGATGCGGTCCAGGTCGGTGGCGACGGTGCTCTGCTGTTCGGTCAGCGTTGACATGCGACGCTGCAGCGCGGTGGCGCGGTCGGTGAACCGGAAGCGGTCCGCCCGGGCCTGCTCGAGGTCGCCGGCGAGGGCGTCGATGCGGTCCTGCAGGTGCTGGAGCTGGTCGTCGGCGTGCAGGATCGCCGTGCGGGCGCCCTCCAGTTGTGCGATTCGCGCGTCGACGCCGGCGACGTCGATGTCGTCCCAGGTGGCCGCGTCGATCGCTTCGTAGGCGCTGCGCTGGGTGTCCAGGACGCTGCGTTCGTGGTCGAGCGTGGCGCGTTCGGTGGCGATCGCGTCGAGTGCGGTGGTGATGGTGGCGAGTTCGCGGTCGATGTCGGCGAGGGCTTCTTCGTTGCTGAACCCGATGATGCTCGTCTGTTCGGTGCGGCCGTGGCTGCCGCGGGTGCCGATGCGGGTCTGCCCGGCGAGGGTGACCCGCAGCCCCGGCCCGGTCAGTTGGTCCGGTGTTTCCACGCATAGGGCGTTGCGGGCGGGATCGCCGACGTGGCGGCGGACCCAGCCGGTGTACGGGGAGTTCTTGAACAGCAGCTTGCCGGCGATCGTGTTCGGGTCGGGTTCGCCGGGGCGGTCCGGGGCGTGCGGGACCCCTTCGAAGGTGAGCCGGCCGCGTAGCCGCAGCGGGTCGATGGCGGCGGAGAAAGCCTCGAACCGGTCGTGGGGTACGAGGAGCAGGCGTGCGCTGGCGCCCAGGACGGTCTCCACCGCCGTGCGCCACCGGTGCTGGCCGGCGGCGATGTCGATCAGCTCGGCGAGGAACGGCAGGTCCGCGGCGTCGATGCCGGCGGCGTCGGCCACCTGGTGTCGCAGGTCGTCGAGGTACTTCGGCACCCGGCCGGTACGCCCGGCGAGGGAGGTGCTCTCAGCGGTTAGGTGCTTGCGGCGTTCGAATAGCGGGAACTCTCGGTCACGCAGGCCGTCGCGGCGCTCCAGCAGCGCCTTTGCGGCGGCGGGGTGCGCGGCGAGGAACGCCGCTGCGGTCGCCTGCAGCCGTTCGAAGGTGTCCCGGTCGTCCAGCGGTGCGGCAAGCGCGGTGGTGCGGGCGGCGAGCGCGCCTCGGCGGTCCAGGCGCTCGTCGCGGCGTTGGCGTTGCTGGGTGACCTGTTCGGCGAGGCGTTGCAGTTCACCGCCGCCGGCGTCGCGGTGGGCGGCCTCGGTCGTGGCCAGTTCCTGCTCCAGCGACGTCACCGAGCTGACGGCCTGGCTGAGGTCGGTGCTGTTGCGCTGCTGCTGGTGCCGGCAGTCGGCGATCGCGGCGTCGAGCAGCGTTGATTCCCGGCCCAGTCGCCACCGGGTGATGGGGCTGTCTTCGGTGGCGGTGTGGCCGAAGCTGTCGATCTGCGTGATGGTGGCCCGGGCCGCGGTGAGTTCGGCGTGTTTGCCGGTGATCGGGCCGAGCAGTTCGGCTTTCTGCTGTTCGGTCTGCATGGCGAGGTAGGCGGCTTCGAGGTCGTCGAAGTGGCCGATCGCCCGGTCGGCCGCCTCGTACGTCGCCGGCCGTTCCAGCACCATGTCCTTGTACAGCTCGTCGACGGTGCGGATCTGGTGTCCGGACTGGATGCGCACCAGCAGCCGCAGTGCTTTGTCCCCGTCACCGTTGGCGCCGATGCCCAGCCTGGTGTGCAGCCGGGCGGCGAACGCGGTGTAGCTGTTGTGAGTGTCCAGGCCGGGGAACGCCTCCTTAAGAGCCTTCGGCGCGAACAGCCCGTCGGCGTGCCGGGCGAGATCGACCAGGTCCAGGTGTCCCTCGTAGGTGGCCATGCGCATGGTGATGTCACCGACCTGGGTCGCCCGTGCCGGAACGTAGTACACCCGCAGCGCGGTGAACCGCCGGCCGTGGTCGTCGATGAACGTCATCGCCACTGCACCCCAGGTGGAGCGACCGTCGCCGCGCAGCACCTTCGGCCGTTCCCGGCCGTGTCCGTCGGTGGTCGTGTCGGTCTGTCCCCGCAGGTAGGACAGCAGGTTGCGCTGCTCGGCGCTGCGGGCCCGGCCGGCGACCGCGTCGTTGGACGCGCCGTTGAACGGGGTGTCCGACGGCATCATCAACGCGATGTACGCGTCGAGCAGGGTGCTCTTGCCGGTCCCCGACGCCCCCGAGATCAGCGTCGCGCCGGGATGGAAGTCGAACCGGACCCGGCCCTCGAACCCGCCCCAGTTGACCAGCTGGAACGACTCGGCCTTGCTTTGCAGCGTGCCGTCCGTGGCACCGGCGAGGTAGAACAGTGGCGCGGGCGGTTGACCCGTTGGCGGCGAAACCAGCGACATGGGCATGAGCGCGGGCTGGTCCGGGCTGTCGATGGTCACTGCGCATCCTCACCGCTGAAGCCGGAGGCGGTCCCGTCAATGCTGTCGAGGTCGGGGGCGTTGTCGGCTGGGGCGGGTGCGCTGGCGGCGGAGTGCTGTTGGGCGGTGATCCACCGCAGCAGTTCCTGTAGCCGCTCCAGCGGCAGGACCACGTCGATGGCCGGGCTGACCTCGAACCGGTCGGCGGTGCTCGCCCCGACCAGCAGCCCGGCCCGGTTGAGACTTTCGATGGCCTTCACCGCGCGCCGGCCGTCGCCGGCCTGGTCGGTGGCGTGTGCCGGGCGGACGGCGGCGACGTGTTCCAGCATGTCCTGACGGTCGACATAGGTGCGGGCGGCGCCGGCGACCTCCTCAGAACGGCTGCGGGTCCGCAGATACACCATCAGGATCGTCTCCTCTCGGGTCCACGCCGTGTCATGCAGCAGCGTCGGGAACCTGCCGCCCCCCTCGGGGACCACCTGCCGCTTGTAGGCGACCTCACGCACTGGGTCGAGGTGCAGATCGAGGAACAGGTCGTTGAGCCGGGACCGGACAGGCCGCGGGTTCGCGGTGAGGGTCCGCCACTCGGTCGGGTGGCTCCGCGCGGTGATGAACCGCTGTTTGAGCAGCGCGACCAGGACCCGCCGCTGCGGCAGCTCCAGGGAGCCGTCGTCGCCCTCGAACAACGCCACACTGCTGGTCAACTCCCGGCCCGGATCATCCCAGCCGGCGGCCGGAGCAGGGGAAGGACCGGCATCGTCGAGGCTCATGCGGGCTCCGATCCCATTGGGGCGGTCGTCGTGCTCGCACGACGCGGTAAGGGTGTGATCATCGGAACGGCCAGGTCGCGGCGCGTCCCGTCCGGGCGCACCGCGTGGTAGACCTCGCGGTGCTCGTCGTCGCGGGAAAGCCCGTCCATGTTGGTGACCAGGTGCAGCAGGCCGAAGACCTCGACCGGGCGGCGCAGCGACGGATCCAACGTGTCGAACAGCCGCCCCAGCGATACCAGTGGCTGCGGCGATGCGAGGGCGTCCTCGACCGCGGTGCGCAGCTGCTCCAGTGACGGGCCGCCCTGGGCCAGCAGTTCGGCCAGGGACAGCCCGGCCGGCTGCTGGCCGGTCATGTCCCGCAGCGCGGGCGGCCCGGCGTCCTCGTCCGGGTTGTGGAACCGCTCGCGCAGGTGGTGCACCTCGATGCGGGCCGGCAGCATCGGCACCGGCACCGTGCTGCGCGGGCCGGCGGTGCTCATCCACCGGGCCAGTTCCGCGTCGAGACGGCGCAAGGTACTGTCCAGCTCCCGGTCCCGGACGGTGTTGTGGGTCT
Source organism: Dactylosporangium sp. NPDC000555 (assembly GCF_040300025.1). Taxonomy (NCBI): domain Bacteria; kingdom Bacillati; phylum Actinomycetota; class Actinomycetes; order Micromonosporales; family Micromonosporaceae; genus Dactylosporangium; species Dactylosporangium sp. NPDC000555. The sequence continues at coordinate 85,302 of NZ_JBEPDB010000021.1, forward strand.
GGATGTACTCGCGCAGGGTCGCGGTGACCCGGTTGCGCTGCGCCAGGACCGCGTCGATACCGCGCCGGATCAGTCCCACCGTGCCGCGCAGGTCACGACGGTCGGCGTCGTTGAGGATCTCCGTCGCCGTCGGATGGCTCAGCAACGCCGACAGATCCTCCCGCAGCTGCAGCAGCAACTCGTCGTCGCGCAACAAGGTGAACGCCCCCTCGAACGCCCGACCCTCCGCGGTCGCGGTCATCAGCGAGTCGATCCGCCGCAGATAGTCGTCGATCACGTCGCCGGCGTGCCGGTCCTCGGCCCGGAACGAGCCCAAGATCTGCGCCCGCAACGCTGTGAACGCCTCCTCCACCCGGGCGAAGTCACTCGGCAACGCCGCGACCAGCTGCAGCAGCTCCCCGAAGCCTTCCAGCATGTAGTCGGCCGACACCGGCGGCAGGTCGCCGCCATCCAGGAGGCGGTCGCGTTCCCGGGTCAGCCGTGCGATCTCGCTGTTGAGGATGTCCACCCGGGCGCCGCGGTCCGGGTTTGCCTCCGTGTTGAACCGTCGCACCGCGTTGACGATCGTGGCGATCCGGTGCTCGCTCAGGCTCGCCCGCTCCCGGGTCAGGCTCGTCACCAGGTTGAGCGCGTCCTGCGCGTGGCTGGTCAGCGTGTAGACCTCGGTGCCGTCGTCATCGACGCTGCGGACCAGCCACTGTCCCCGCATCCACCGCAGACACAGCTCTCGACCCGAACCCGCCGGCACGTCGGTCACACCGGCGACCCGCAGCTGATCTAGATAGGTGTCGACCTGGGCGTGCAACCTGGCCGCCGGGACGCTGCGGTTGTCCCGGCTAAACGCGCCGCGGAACATCGCGATCACCACCCGCGCGTGGCTGCGGTACAACAGCGTCAGGGTCGGCTGATCGAACGCACCACCGACCCGGGCCAGCTCACCGACAATGTCGGTCACCGAATGCCGCACCTTCCACCCCGGCTGGCCTCGGCTCGGCATTGCGACCAGCCGCCGGTGCCCGCCGCGATCGCCGACCACCAGGCGCGAACATTCCTCATGTGACATCCCGTCGACGTCGCCAACACGCATCGATGATGCCAGGCCTGTACGACAAAAATGCCAATAGTACATGTGTGCGAGTGGCGGTCTTACGGGGATCGTAGGGCTACCGCGGCCAGCAGGGCGCCGAGATCACCGAGATCCTGCCCGCCCTCACCACCACCATCACCGTCGCCGCCGACCTGCGCACCCTCGGCGACCTCGGCTACATGCGCGGAATGGCTCAGTCAGCACCAGCAAGCGCGCTCCATGCCTGAAAGCTTTCATCGGGCGCAAGAATAAACAGCACCTGCGCCGCCCGCGATAGCGCGACATACGCTAGGCGCTTATGCTCGCATTCAACGAGACTATGCGTTAGAATCTTCGACCATTTACGGCCTCTGATACCCGGCGGACAACTACAGTTGTCGGTCTCGGCCCGGGTGTAGAACACAACGCCATCGTAGGTCTCGCCCTTGACACCGTGAATGGTCGAGAACGCGAATCGAACATCAGGATGATCCCGGTGACGGAAATATTCCCTCGCATCTTTCGCGGCGAACAGGCTAGAAAGCATCCTATCCTGATCTTGCCTCGCCCGCCTGAATGCTCCGCAATCCGTTTTAAGCTTCACAAGAAGTGCGGACGGAACCGCCACCAAATCAACTCCACAGAAACCTGTGGCGGCTGATATTGGAACATCCACGCCGACAGTCAATTGAAGCTCAATCCTCTTGAGGTCCCCGACGATCGTACGCCTGTAGACAAGAACGTCCGCTTCGCCGGTAGCCCATTGTTCGGCCAACGCCCGTCGCATTTCGTCCTTTGTGCGGTGGCCTCCAGCGCTGAACAGAAAAGTTTCGTAGGCAGAGAACGCCGCGTGGAGGTCACCCTGTATCAAGTGATGCACTACACGTAGGTAGTCGCGGGTCAGTCTGTTTGCCCATTCGGGGGCGCCTCTCGGAAGCGACGTTCCCCCAGTAAAGTAAGTCTGCAAACGTGAGGCGTGGTCGCCTGCACGGCCGACCACAGCAACGGTCTTGACTCCCTCGTCATTGTCGTGCGGCGGCTTTCCAGTCAGCATTCTTGCTATTTCGTCGAGTGCCGCCAGGAGACCGAACCTCTCGTCATTTGCGTCATATTTCCGAACCTGAACCAGCTCGCCGTAGTACTTATTGTTACCATCGGCGGCGACTTTGACGGGCTCGCCGTCCGCTGTCATGCGCGTTAGAACGGTACAGATGGCCGGACTACAGCGAAACGTCTCAGAAAGTGGACGTGGGAGCCAACCCTCCTCGCTCTTTCGCGCAGTGAAAAGGCTCGGCCTGGCTGTGTTCCATTCGTATATAGCTTGGTATTCGTCTCCGACCAACACAACGTGCCGCTGGCCGAAGGCTATCAAATGGGACAGCAAGGCATGCTGCACGGCGGTCATATCCTGCGCTTCGTCGATCACGAGGACCGGAAAGCGTCTCACTAGCGACTTAGTGAGTACAGGGGATGCGACCAACGTCTTATAGGCTAGATAGTTACAGGGCTTGAAAGATTAGGGCCGATGCGGCGTGTCGGGGTGACATCGGTCGATTGATCGACTATGCCCGATGGATGAGGTATCCCGATGGTGGTGGATTGACCGCTGCGGGCCGATCCAGGCGTGAGGCGGTCCGGCTGCAGGCGGCCACGTTGTTGGATGGAGGCGTCCCGGTCGCGGAGATCGCAGCCCGGCTTCGGGTGTCGGCCGAGTCGGTGTACCGGTGGCGGCGACGCTGGCGGGCCGGAGGCCGGCAAGCCCTGGTATCGACGGGATCCAGCGGCTCGGCGTGCCGACTCGACGGCAAGCAGTTGCAGCGGTTGGCCGCCATGCTGGACCAGGGGCCGGTGGTGCACGGGTTCGGCTTGGACCAACGCTGGACCCTGGCCCGGATCGCCGAGCTGATCGAGCGAGAGTTCCACGTGTCATACACCCTGCGCGGGACGTCGTATCTGTTGCACCGGATGGGTTTCACCCCGCAGATGCCCGCCCGGCGCGCGGCCGAACGGGACCCCGACGCGATCGCGGCGTGGCGGTCGAGGCGGTGGCCGTCGGTAAGAGGCTAGCGGCGGCGCAGGGTGCCTGGATCTGCTTCGAGGACGAAACCGGCCAGACACTGCGACCGCCGAAAGCCCGCACCTGGGCCAGGCGCGGGCAGACCCCGACCGTGACCGTGTCCGGGAAAGGCTCCGGCCGGGTCTCGATCGCCGGCCTGGTCTGTCTCAAGGAAGGCCACCAGGGCCGGCTGATCTACCGGACGATCACCCACCGCGGTCGCAAAGGCGAGCGCCGCAGCTTCGCCGAGACCGACTACATCGCCCTGCTCGACGCCGCCCACAGTCTGCTCGGCGCACCCGTCGTGGTGGTCTGGGACAACTTGAACGTCCACGTCAGCGCTGCGATGCGGGCCCTCATCGACGCCCGGGAGTGGCTGACCGTGATCCGGCTGCCCGCCTACGCGCCCGACCTCAACCCCACCGAGGGTGTCTGGTCGCACCTGAAACGCAGCATCGGCAACCTCGCCGTCCAGGCATCGACGACCTCGTCACCACCGTGCGACGCCGACTCCGACACATCCAACGACACCCCGACCTCATCGCCGGGTTCCTCGCCCAAACCGGGATGACTCTCGAACCAGAGCTGTCCAGACCCTGACCTTTCAAGGTCTGTAACCAACTCTCCATCAAACCCGGGGCTCGACAATGGCCCTGCGCTCACCGCACCTGGCGCAACTCCCGGTGCTTGAAGTCGTCACACAACGCCGCCGAGTTCGCGCCGCTACTCACTCCACGGAACGTCTTCGAGATCCGAGAAGAACACTCGGAACACCGGACAGGGACCAACGTCATTCACTGGGTTGAACATCATCTCTTGAGCGACCTGCTCAGCATTGAGTATCAGGAATCCGCTGGCCTTGATGATGCTGATGACGACGCCTAGGCGGGCATTGCCCGCCGGGGCTTCGGTGACGAAATCGGCCGCCTTCAGATAAAGCTCTCCGTCGCGGGCCGCCCGATGCACACAGGCCACCGGACCCACGATCGAGAGCAACACCATCCAGCGCTCGTTTCCGATCTGCACCGCGTACCGGAAAGCGACGTCATCGTGCCAGTCGGACAGTTCCTCGACGCGGTCGACGGAGCGTCCGATGCTCTCAACCGTGGCAGCATACGGCTGCCGGGCGACCGTGTCCCGCACGAAGTGGAACGTAGGGTTCAGCAGATCCCCGTAGCTGCGGCGAGCGCACTCGTGAAGGGCCACCAGCCCGCACAGGTCATCCCCATGGAGTGCCATGAAGCCCTTTCCTACCCATCGTGACGCGAACCTTGCTTTGCACCCGGCCATTGATTGATCCAACCCGATACGGAAGTCGCAAGATGCGTTCGCCACCCGCACCCCCCCGTCGCCCTTCCGAACGTGTATGCCAAGCGGGAATGAACTCGGGCAAACTTTTCTCCGCCCCTCCATTCCGAAGTTGACTTCCCGACCTTGAGGCGGTTTATGTATTGGGGAGTTCCACGCAGATGCCCGGCTTGCTTCTGCAAGTTGATGTTACCACTGTCTTTCCAACGCTTGATGGCCCCCCGAATCATGCCGCCGCAGTTGTGCACAAGGACCGGCTCCGCCGACGCATCGGCGGCGACATAGTACGTGTGCAGTTCGTCGACTGTCAGGTCGTTCATATGCTTGGCGCCACCGAACGAATAGACCTGGACGACCTCTTTGCTTCCACCACCCGCGGTCGACAGAAACTCCCCTGCGACGAGGTCTTCGGCGTCAACCCAGTCCTGCCTGGTCAGACTCCAGAACGGGTGATGGCGGGTGGTGTGGACGACGGCATCCGCACCTCCGTTCCGCAGGGTCACATCGGTGAGGTCGGTGTCGACGTTGTCGTGGAAGGCGGTGACCATTCGAGCCACCGTCTCCCCGGTCTCGGGATCCGTTGTGGAGACCATGTCACCGATCGTCACCTCACCGATCGGTTTGCGGCTCCCATCCGCCATCAAGACCAGCGTCGCCGGGTCAAAACTGTGCAACTTGCAGGACCGGGCCGTCTTGAAAGCAAACGTTGACGACTTTGCGCTCCGAGCGGCTCTCACCGCTCCGACCGCCAGCCTTGCGCCCTTGACTGCGGCGCCAGCGCCGACGACTGCGGCGGCGGCGCCGGCGACGGCCCAGGCGGCTTCTTTCCAGTTGCCGGTGGCGACGTAGGCGACGGCGGAGACGACGCCGGCTATGGTGCCGATCGGGCCGGGGATCATCGACGCGTACGAGGCGACGACGGCGACTTTGTTCAGGGCCTTCTTGATGCTGCCCCAGCCGAACTTGCCGTCCAGGTCCGAGCAGTTGACGGCATCGCCGGAGCAGTAGTCGTAGGCGTTGGAGTTGCCGCCCGGCACCGGGTCGACCTGGAGGAAGCGGCCCAGCGACGGGGAGTACAGCCGGACGCCCATCAAGATGATGCCGCCCAACGCTTCACCGGAGCGTTGCTTGCCGCCCAGCCAGCCGTACCGGCGATCCGATGACGAGTCCTGGGCCATGCCGAACTCGTCGTAGCTGTACGCCTCGGGCGTCGTGAGCGCGGTGTCGATCGACATAGCCACGTCGCCGTGCAGGTTGGTCAGTTGCAGGCGGACGTCGCCCGTGGCCGAGGTTGTGGCGATCAGGTCGGCATCGGGGCCGGACACGTTGCGGGTGATCGAGCCGAGGCTGGTGTCCTCGACGATCCAGCGGGGTTCGTCGGAGTCGTCGCCGTAGTGGTTGAGCTTCGACGACGCGTTGGTCCAGGTGCCGCCGACCAGTTTCGAGGTGGTGTAGCTACGGAAGCGGTGTGCCGGGTCGAGGGTCCAGTTCTGCTTGGTGTCGTCGAGTACCTGCTGCGCGACGAGGTCATTGGTGTAGTAGGTGTTGGTCAGACCGCCCGGGGTGGTGGTGATTCGGCCGAACGCGTCGTGGACGTAGCCGGCGTCCATGATCCGGTCAGCGGTGTCGTAGGTATGTCCCTCCTCCGTATCGGCGGTGTCGGTCTGGCAACCGGAGAACGTCTTCTTCGAGGTCCGGTTGGTGCGGCTGTCGTAAGCGTAGGTGCGGGTCGCGCACGCCGAGATGGACAGCTGCTGGGTGCTGGTCAACCGGCCGAGGGTGTCGTAGCCGTAGGTCTTCGAGCCGCCGGTATAGGTGTGGTTGATCCACTGCCCGGCGGTGTTCTCCACAATCGATTCGGCATAGATGACCGTGCCGTCGCTGTCGCGCTTGTACACTCGCCCGACGGGAGCGAAGTTGGCGTCGAGGGTGTCGGTGCGGGTGATCCCGCCGGGGTACTTGACCTCGGTCAGCTGACCGTCCGGGGAGTACTTGGCGTTGAACGTGCCGGCGACCGAGTCGGTCACCGACGTGACCATGCCGCGCGGTTCCATGTTGCGGTCGTAGGTGTACGTTGTCCAGCCGGTGTTGTCCGAGACCCTAGTCGCCTTGCCGAACCGGTCGAACTGGCTCTGCGTCGTACCGCCGTCGGCGTCGGTGTAGGTGACGACCCGGCCGAGCTGGTCGTACTCGCGGGTGATGACCGACGTGCCGACCGTGGTCTTCCACGGGTTGCCGGTCGCCGCGTCGTACTCGGTCAGCACCGGATCCTGCGCGATCGACCCGTCGTCGGAGGTGATCACCACGCTGGTGACCCGGTCCGCGCCGTTGTACGTCGTGGTCGTGCGGCGGGTCTTGCCGTTCGACGTCTCCGACACCTTCGACGGGTCACCGAACCGGCTGTACTCCTCGACCCGCTTCACCGGCAACGTGGTCGTGGCCCGGGCCGGATCGTGCCCGGTCACCGCCCCCGCTGCCCGGGTCACGCATGGCGACCCAGCCCATTCCGGCCGGTTCCCGCACGCCGCGTCGGTACTGTTGGTCCCGGCCGTGTAGTAGATCGTCTCCGTCGCGCGGGCATCGGCGCCGTTCGAGCCGATGCCCCACGACTTGAGTACCCGGCCGGCGCTGTCGTAGACGGTGTACGCGGTACCGGCATCGGTCGTGGTCGACGTGTCCTTCTTCAGCACCCAGCCGGAGGTGGTGCCCGGTTGCGGGTCGTAGCCGGTGTGCACGACGCGCACGTCGGCGTCAGGGTAGCCAGCCACGGCCCCACCGGAGCGTTCGGTCGTCTCCAGATGGTAGGTGGCGCCGTCGGGCTTGCCCTCGTCGTAGAGGTGGGTGGCGTGTCCGCGGGCGATGACCTGGGTGCCCGGCGCCAGTGTGGGCAGGGCACCGGTCGGATCGACCAGCTGCCGTTCCAGGGCCACCTTCACTACTGGGCCGGTGGTTTCCAGGAGGTCGAGGCCGTCGGGGCTGTACCGGTTCGTGGTGGCCAGCAGGGCGGCGCGTTGTGCGGTGTCCGCCGGCAGGTTCAGCTCGGCGACGCGGGTGGCCGCGTCGGGTAGCAGCCCCAGGGCGAGGTCCCGGTTGGTCGCCTCCAACGACCAGATGACGTTGCCGTACTCATCGTAGGACTGGGAGTCGATGTAGTTGCCCGGTGCGGCGGTGTTGATCGCCTGTCCGGAGGCGTTGAGGTAGGTGATGTTCGCCAGCCCGTAGCCGCCGGTGCCGGGTGCGCTCTGGGTGGCGACATTGACGGTGGGCACGGACTCGGGGCCGAATACGGCGGTAGCGTCGGTGGGTAGGTCCTTCTGGCCCCAGGTGGAGATCGCCGCCGCGTTGAGGTCGTGCGGGCCGCCGGCCGCTTTCGTCAACGGCACGCCGTAGACGACCGTCGTGGCCACCTCGCCGTCGAGCTGGTCCTTGGAGCCGGCAACCAGCGCCGCCCGCCGGACCTTCAACAGCCGGCCGGCGTTGGTGTCACCAGCGATTGTCCCGTAGTCGAACATCCACGGCAGCTGCCCGGCGGTGCCGACCTTGGTGACTCGTCCGGCGCTGTCGTACTCGTAGGTAGTCTTCAGCGGTGGGGACAGCCGCGGGTCCCAGACCTCGCGCAGCCGGCCTTGATCGTCGTAGGCGTAGTTCGCGACCTCGACCGCGGTCTCGGCGCCGGTGCCGCCGTTCGCGGTTGGATCCCAGGACCAGATCTTGATCGCCCGGACCCTGTCGATGACGTTGCCGAAGGTCGTCGTAGTCGCCGTCGTCGCGGTGGCGTAGTCGTACTCGAGGACCTCGCAGCCACGCGCCGGGATGGTGGTGGTGCAGTCCCCGAGGCCGGGCTGCACGGCGTTGATGATTCGCTTGGGCAGGCTGCGGTTGTCGGTGGTGTCATACAGGTAGCGGGTGCTGGAGTTCTGTTCCGGTGTCCACGTCGCGGTCACGACGAAGCCATCGCCCTGCTTGGTGAACTCGGTGACCGTGCCGTCCAGATCGCTGAGCCGGTAGGTCAGGCTGTCCACTGCGGTCAGGGTGAGATCTTCAGCGCCCGGCTCCGGGTAGAACTGGCCGGACAGGCTGCGGGCGAAGGTGAGCGGGCTGCCCGTCGTGGTGCTGATTTCGGCGAGCTCGGCCGAGGGGAATCGCAGCGCGGTGTAGTCCACGTCGGCGACGCCGCCGCCGGTGCCGCCGCGCCACTGCGGCCCGAACGGGGCGATGACTTCCCGCAGCGACAGGTTGTCCCAGTAGACGATCTTACCGGTGCCGAACTCGAAACCGTTGTACAGGCGGAAGAACGCCTCGGTGGCGCCGGCCGGGATGTCCAGATCGACGGTCAGCTCCTGCCAGGCGTCGACCCAGCCAGCCTTGACCGAGGAGACCTCCCGGTATACCCCGCCGCTGTCCTTGTAGAACCCGACGATGCGCAGCCCCCGGCTGTGGACCGGATTGAGTCCGGTGGCGGCCGGTACGTAGATCCAGCCGGTGAGCCGGTACCGGTGTGCGGGCTTCATGTTCAGTCGCAGCGCGCCTTGGTCGGCGCCCACGGCGGCGAACGTGTCGCCCGCGGCGGCGCCCGGCGGGGTGGTCGCGGCGGGGGTGACCGCTAGCGAGTCGGTGCTGGAGCCTTGGCCCCGCGTCGTGGAGCGGGCCAGCAGGGCGGTGTTGGTGACGAACGGCACGCCGTCGCCGGGCGGACTCCACCCCGAACCGACCTGGACTGCGTTGTTCCAACTGGTGCCGTAACTGGTGTATCCGTAGAGGTTGCCGCCCTCCATCTGCACCAGGTCGGCCTTGCCATCCCCGGAGTAGTCACCGAGTTTGGTGTTGTCCCACTGCGCCTGGCTCCACCCCGAACCCACCACCACCGCGTTGTTCCAGCCGCTGCCGTAACTGGTGTACCCGTAGAGGGTGCCGCCCTCCATCTGCACCAAGTCGGCCTTACCATCCCCGGAGTAGTCACCCAGCCTGGTGTTGTCCCACTGCGCCTGGCTCCACCCCGAGCCCACCACCACCGCGTTGTTCCAACCAGCGCCGTTGCTGGTGTAGCCGTAGAGGGTGCCGCCCTCCATCTGCACCAGATCGGCCTTACCATCCCCGGAGTAGTCACCCAGCCTGGTGTTGTCCCACTGCGCCTGGCTCCACCCCGAGCCCACCACCACCGCGTTGTTCCAACCAGCGCCGTTGCTGGTGTAGCCGTAGAGGGTGCCGCCCTCCATCTGCACCAGATCGGCCTTACCATCCCCGGAGTAGTCACCCAGCCTGGTGTTGTCCCACTGCGCCTGGCTCCACCCCGAGCCAACCTGGAACGGATCGTTCCAGCTGCTGCCGTAGCTGGTGTAGCCGTAAAGATAGCCGCCCTCCATCTTCACCAGGTCGGCTTTGCCGTCGCCGGAGTAGTCGCCGAACCGGGTGTTGTACCAGACGCCGGAGTACCGGTTCGGATCCGCCAGGATCTGTTGCTGGTTACTGCTGAGTCGTTCACCTTGCGGCAGCCAGCCGTCGCTGGGCTTCCGGGACGAGGCCGTCCGGTCAACCGACAACCCGAACTCGTCGGCGTCGGTGGATGACTGCGAGGCATCGCCGGTGAGCAGGTTGACGCTGGCGGGACCAACGGTTGTGGCAGCGGCGCCGTCACCGTCCGGGTCGACCGTGGCGGTGACCCATTGGGTGTTGTAGCCGTTGGTCGCGTCGGTGCTGGTGTAGAGCACCGCCCGGACCTGCACCACACCACCCGTCGCGCCGAGCGTGTCGACCGCGTTCCAGATGGCGTTGCCGCCGAGGTCCGACAGGGTCACCGGGTACGCCGCTACCGCCGAACCATCGGCCTTACGCAGGTGCACCAGCGGCACGTCATACTCCGCGCCGCCCGGCCCCCGCCGGTACTGGAAAGTAGCCCTGGTATAGGTCGAGTCGCCATCGATGGCCAGCTTCATCCGGGCCACCGCGGTGGCGCCCGGCGCCGGCAACCGCAGACCCGCCCGACCAACGTTGAACACATAGGTGTTGGGGTCGGACAGGTTTCCGGCCCGGTCCTTGGCCCGCACGGTCAGGGTTCGCCGGCCCTCCTCGGTGGGCGTGACGGTCACCGTGCTCGCGCCGGTCGCGGTCAGCGTCGTCGCGGCCGTCTGCGTGTCCAGCTGGTACACCCAGGCGGCCACGTCAGTGGTGCCCGACGGCGGGGTGAACGTGAACTGGCCATCCTGCCCGGCCCCGCCATGGCCCCAGGTGTTGTCCATGCTGGTCGACGGATACAGCGTCGAGGACACCAACGGCACACCCGGCTTAATGGTATCCACCGTGAACTCGCAGAACCCGGTCCACGGGCCGTACCCGATTCCGTCATAGCTGCGCGCCCGGAACCCGTACGATCCGCCCTCGGACAACTGCCCGGCCGGTACGGTCACTGACGCCACCGTGCCGGCCGGCGTGGAGGCGCTGCCGCTGCCGACGATCGTGCCACCGGAGTGGTACCACTCGAACGTCGTCGTCAGCTGGCTACCCTCGTCGTCACCGGTCGCCGCGTTCAGTCGCGGGGTGGCCGTGTTGATGTACGGGCGCCCGGCCCCGTACACGCATGGCGTCGTCGGCGACGTGGAGATCGACGGCGGGTACGGGTACGAGTTGTAGGTGATGTCCAGGCGCGGGTTCGGGTCGAACCTCTTCCAGTACGCGTTGTCGGTCTCGTTCTGCGCCCTCAGCATGAAGGTGATCGCGGTATAGCCGTTGTTCTGGTTGTCCTGCACCGCGTTGGTGACATCCCAGCTCAGATCACCGGCCGGACACGACGATGCCCCACCGATGCCGCCCGGCGACCAACCCTTCGCCACGTTCAGGTTGCCAACCCACCAATTGCTGGCAGGCTGGGTGTTCCAGGTGACGTTGCTGTTCACCCACGCAGTACGGTGCAGCTCCACCTCGCGCGCCGTGCAACTCCACGCCCAGACCTCCCTGATCCGGAAGGTCGCGGACAGGATCTGCTTGCCCGTGCCCATCGGCTCCAGGTTCATGTTCCAAAACGAGCGCCTCTTGAACCCGCCCGAGTTGGATGTGCCCACCGGCGCCCAGTCCGCCACGTTGTAGTAGCTGTGGTTCGGCGCCGAGGAATCGACGTAATTCCAGCCGTACATGTACGCGGTGAACCCCGGATCGATCGTCACCGGATACGCGGTGGCCGGGTCCTCCAGCAGCGCCCGGTCCGGGGTGACCGCCAGCACCCCGCCGGCATACGTCACGCCCATGGCGACCCGCCGCCCCGTCGGCAGATCGGCCAACCTAGCCCCGTCCGCCCCCACAGCTGGCCTAGCGCTGGCGTCGTTCGCCTTCGTCTCCGTGTCGTCCCACATCTGCGCGGTCGACATGGCAAACACCGCTGACCCCTTGCCATCAAGCACCTGCAGCGCACCGCCGGCCTGCATACCCACCGACCCGCCGGTGACCTTCATCGGGAAGCGCAGCGCCCGCAGCGCAGGATCCGCAGCCGCCTCACGCCGCTTCACCACCAACCGCTGGGAAAACCCGTCAACCTTCGCCACCACCACAAGGTCCACGCCAGGTAGCACATCCGCATACGTGGCAACGTTGCCGGCCAGGCTAGGCCTGGGCAACGCCCCCAACGGCGACCCGAGCTCGATGCCAACCTCGCCCTGCACGGTCCGCGCCAGAACCGCGTCGTTACCACCAGACAACCGCAACTCCACCGCGGCCGCCTTAGCCACCACGGCCCCGTCGGCAGCGAACACCAACGTGGCGTCGACCGGAGTCCACTTACCGTCCTGCTTGACCCGTACCGGCCGGCGGTACTGCTCCACCACCGACGTACCATCCGGGTTGACGAACACCTGATCGGTCTCCGTGGTGTCCCCGCTGACCTGGATGCGTTTCTTACACAGCCGCGCCGTCACCAAGGCCGACACCGCATCCTGCCGCTCATCCGGACACGACGGTGCCGGCGCCTTCGCCGGCGGCGCCGCAACCGCCGTCGCAGGAGGTTCCACCGCCTGCGCCAAGGACGCGACCAACGCCAGCGACACCACAGACGCCAACGTGCGCAGCCCACGCCGGCGCGCGCCCGAGTTGACCGAAATGAACACTCGTGAACGCCATGCAGCCGGCATCGCAACTCCCCGCAGTCACCGGACAGGAACGCACTGTGGTCGAGAGAGTAGTGCACCCATCAGTGCAAACAAGACGACGAACGCCACCACAAGGACAAACGCACAGCTAATAGGCTGCGTGACTTGCATCACAACCCTAGGTTTGCGTCGGCCCGCCTCAACTACTACCGGCATTGGAGACAGTCCACGTCCAACGCCACCTTGCCGTGGACGGCCATCGCCAGGGACAGGCCACGCCGTCGTCACGCACCAGCCTGAGTCGCACCCCACGACCTGACCGGCCGTCTGCAGCCGACCGGTCGGCCATCGGCACTCAAACGACCGACACCCCTCGTCCAGTCCCACACCAGCTCAATGATCTCCAGGCCCCTCCTGGCCCAGCCTCACTGGCTTGTCTCGTGAGACACGCGAATTCTGGAGAACACAACAACTGTTTCGGAGCATGCGTCCGAGCAGGTCAGCGGCAGTGGCGACACCTGCTCGACGTTGCCCCCGACCGGTTCGCCGCCGCCGAAGCCGAAGAGGAACAGCTGCGCGCCCGGCTCGGCGATGTGGCGATCCTCCGGGAACGGCGCAACGGCGTCAGCCGGCCCCTGCCACTGCGGGAGATCCGACGCCGCGCCACCGCCATCCCGGCATCCGGGGACGGCGATAAGGCGACACCGAACCGGAACCCGCAACCGCCCAACGGGCACGCCTCCACTGCCACGTGAGGTGACAGGGTGCGCCGCCCTCTCGCGGACGCGATCCAGCGCCATCCGCATTGCCGGGGCCTGGAGATCACAGTGGCGGTCGGAGACGACCGCCACTGAGGGTCCCAAAGGTCAGCCCACCCGAACCGGGGACAGCAAGCCCCCAGCGCGGAACATCTTGGCACCCACGTCTCGCTCCGCTCGACGCCAAGATCTTCCTTCTGGAAGCTTGCGGCCCCGGCCCAGGGCGGGCTCTGACCGGCCCCGTCAGCGCGGCACACCGACGCCTCCGGGATCACCCCGAACCCGGCGCCACAGCAGGTGAGCCGCACCCGCAACGCCCGATGGGAGCCCACCGCATGTCCTCCACCGCAGGCAACGAGCGCAACGACGCCACCAAGCACGCCGCCGGCACCACCCCGCACGTCGCCCAGGCCACGGAAGCGCCGAATATTATCATCCAGGTGCTACCCGCCCGCGACGGGTTGCGTGCCGAGACTGGCAACTCATTCTCAATATTCCGATCGCGGCCCAACCAGGTACCTGATGTGGTCTACCTCGAGCATCTGGACCACGCCGAGTATTTTTCGGCCCCAAGCGCAACCGACCCATATAAGGTCCACATGGACGCTGTCGGCGTCGCTGCAAAGCAACCGAGACAGACCGTCGCGGTGCTTGAACAGATCGCGCGTGGCGAAGAGCTTTAGTAGAACAGCAGAACTAGTAGGGCAGCCGCACTTGAGGGATTTTGGCTGGTAGCCGGCTTGTGTGGGGGCGATGATCATAGAGGCAGCCGCCCCACGATGATCAAGTTGTGACGCAAGACAACCATGAGGCGGCTGTGGCTGCCATGGTAGAGGGTGCCCTCGCAGTGGAGAACCTGGCCGTGCTGCATCGACGGCTACGACCGCATTTCCGGCGGTTGGAACCATTCGAGCAGGGGGGGAAGTATGTGACCGCGCTGGTCAGTGACCTGCCACGGAAGAACGGTTGGACGATCGCGGAACACGCCGGCGATGCCTGCCCGGACCCGACCCAGCGGTTGCTGAACCACGCTGTCTGGGACCACGATGCGGCGATGGCGACGATCCGCGGGTTCGTGGTCGAGGCGTTGCGGGGTCAGCCCCTGGTCGTGGCGGCGTTGGACGAGTCCGGGCAGGAGAAGAACGGTGCGGCGACGGCTGGGGTGCCGCGGCAGTACATGGGCTGCGCCGGGCGGGTCGCGAATGGGGTGAACACGGTGTACTGCTCCTACGCCACCCCGGGCGGGCATGCCTTGGTAGGTGCCCGGATCTACGTGCCCGCCGACCAGCTCGCCGACCCGGATCGCCGGGCCGCGTTGGGGATCGGGCAGGAGACCGGGTTCCGGTCCAAACCGCAGCTGGCCGTGGACATTTTGCGGGACATGGTCACCGACGCCACGATGCCCGGATGGTGCGCTGGTGACGAGGTCTACGGCCGCTCCACCGAACTGCGCAGCTTCTGCGAGGACAACGGGATCGGCTATGTGCTGCGGGTCGGTCGGGCGTTCCACGCAGACCTGGCCGCCGGTGTCCGGCTACGCGCCGACGCGGTGGTGGACACGGTGCTGTCCACGCAGGACAGCTGGCAGGTCCGTGCGGTACCCGGGTCCAAGGGCGACCGGCGTTACGCCTGGGCGTGGGTCGCGACCGCCAGCCCGCACCATTTCCTGTTGCTGCGCAAGCATCTGCAGACCGGGGAGGTCGCCTACCACTACTGCCACGTCCCGCCCGGCCGGCAGGTCCCGCTGACGACCTTGGTACGGGTGGCGTGTCTACGCTGGCCAGTCGAGGAGGACTTCGAGTTCGGCAAGGACCACTTCGGCCTCGACCATTCCCAGGTCCGGCTCTACACCGCCCTCGCACGGCACCTGGTGCTGAGCATGGCCGCCCTCGCGGTCTGCGCGGTCACCGCAGCACAGGCGAAGACCCGTGCGCCAGCACCGATCCTTCCCAGCAGCGCCGACGAGAACCCACCCAAGGACGCCGGCCTGATCGCGTTCACCGTCGCGGAGATCAAACGACTGTTCATCCTGATCACCCGCCGGCCACACACCGACGCGCACCACCTGCACTGGACCTGGTGGCGACGACGCCACCAAGCCCGCGCCCGATGGTTCCACCACCGCACCCGACTCGCCCGACAAGCCACAACATAATCACGCCGATAAGTGCGGCTGCCCTACTAGCAGTCTAGCTAGGTGATCTCACCCGCCCTGACCGCCTCCACAAAGGCCAGTCACCCCGTATAACCCCAGCTCAATCCGCCATCTGCCGGACACGCAATGGCCCTGGCTTCGGGGAAGCCGGCCTCGCCGGTCCGGTCGCTGATTCGCACGATTTACTCGATGTTGTTGGCGGCTTGCGGCACCCCGATGGCGAGGGCTTGGATGTGCAGGGGTATGGCCGCGGTGTTGTCGGCAGTTGCGGCCCGCAGGTTGGCGAGTTGACTCACACCGGTTGCGAGGCCAGCTTGGTTGCTGAGCCACTCGTTGGTGGTGAGGGATTGTTGGTAGCGGCGTTCGGTCCCGGCGTAGTCCGGCGGGCCTGGGCGAGGATGTCGCGTTGGGGGTAGCCCGGTCGGGATCCCAGCGGCCGATGCGCTCGAGGTGGGGCCGCATTACGAGGGCCTTGAGCTACGAACGTATCAAGTAATCAACTGAACCCCAACCATGTGCGGGCGGGGAGGCGTTTGAGAGGGTATGGACGAGGATCGGTATCCGGGCTTCCGGGACTTCGTGTCCGGGCGCGGGCCGGCGCTGTGGCGGGCGGCGTACCTGCTGACGGGGGACCACCATGCCGCCGAGGACCTGGTGCAGACCGCGCTGTCGCGGGTGCTGCGGCACTGGGGGCGGGCGCGGCACGGGGACCCGGAGGCTTACGTGCGGCGGACCATGTACCACCTACAGATGTCGTGGTGGCGGCGTCGGCGGGTGCCGGAGCAGCTGGCCGCGACGCCGCCCGAGCAAGCCGGGACAGACCCGCACGCCGGCACCGCGCTGCGCATGACGCTGGACCGGGCGCTGGCCGTGCTGAGTCCCCGGCAGCGCGCGGTACTGGTGCTGCGGTTCTACGAGGACCTGTCCGAGATACAGGCGGCGCAGGTTCTCGGTCTTTCGGTGGGATCCGTGAAGCGGCACGCGCACGACGGGCTCGCCCGACTCCGGGCCGCGGCCCCCCACCTGGTCGACCACGCGGAGCGAGTCACGGGAGGCTGGCGATGACGGCCCGGCTGCGGGAGACGATGCACGCGAGCGCCGAGAGCGTCGCGCCATACGATCTCTACGCCGGCGCGCTAGCCAAGGCGCGGCGGCACCGGCGGCGGCGGCAGTGGGTCGCGGCGGCGACGGCGACCACGGTCCTGGCGCTGCTCGCCGTCATCGCCCCGCCGCTGGCCCGGACGGCGCCGGCCCCGGTGGCCCCCGTCGACCCGTCCATCCCCCCGACGCCATCGCTGCCGGCGAAGATCGGCGCACCGCTGTGGGGCACGCCGGAGGTGACCGACGATCCCATCGGCCCGGCCAGCGTGGCCTTCGGTTCGGGCCAGTGGTGGTGGGGCGAGAGCACCGGCGTCACGGCACTGGTCGGTTCGAGCACGGATTCGTACGGCATCGTCCGGAGCAACTATGCGACGCGGGCCGGCGAGCACGTCCTGCTGTCCCCGGACGGCGCGCTGCTGGCCACCAAGGACGGAGTGGCGGACCTGCGTACCGGTACGGTCACGAAGCTGCCCGACCTCGACGCGCCCCTGGCGATTCCGCAGGCCTGGTCCGCCGACCGGCGGTACCTGGCGGTGGTCGCCTACAAGACCACGTGGATCACCCTATCCAACGGGGTGCAAACGATCGCCGCGGCCACGGCGACGCTGCATATGGTCGAGGTGTCGACCGGCCACCACCTCAAGATCGCCGAACTTCCGACGGTGGGCAACTACGACGGCTGGACGGCGGCGTTCGCGCAGACGGGCGGCGGCCTCCTGGCGTACCAGTCGGAGAATCAGATCTCCGTCGTGACGCCCGGCGGCGGGCTGGTGAGCCGCTTCGATGTGGACCCCGGCGTCCGCCTGGCCGGCAAGGGCGCGTGGACCCCCGACGGCGGGGGCCTGATGCTGCTGCGCCAGCGCCAGTGTTGCGTTACCGATGCCTACGAGTCCCGCTGGAAACTGTTCGCGGTCGACGCGCAGACCGGGAAGCCCCGGGCCACGCCGGCCGTGCCCGAACTGCCGGAGCTGGCCGCCGTACGCCTGCTGGGTTGGACGAAAGCCGGCGAGCCGGTCATTACCGCCTTGTATCCTGAGCCGGGCGCCGCTGTCGTCGGCTTCGGCGCCCGCGACCGGACGCTGTCCTTCTCCAGCAGCCACCCGGCCGACTACTCGCGCGTGCGCTCCGCCCGCGTGGTGGCCCTGGCCGAGGACGGCATCCAGCGCGTCCTGGTCCGCGGCTCGGACGAGGACGTGCTGTCCATCGACGTCGCCGAGGCCGCCATCGCGAGCGGCCTGATGCGGCCTGGCCACCCACCGACGGGGCTCGGGCCGTACCTGCGCTGGGCCCTGATGATCCTTGCCGGTGGAGCCGTCCTGGTCCTCGCCGCCGTGATCCTGCTGGTCATACGTATAGGCGGCCGACGGCGACGACGACCGCGCTCCCCGCTATCTCGACCCTCTCCACCGCCCCGTTGACGACGGTGGCGGTGGCCTGGATGGTCGACGGGCGCCCCATCTCCACGCCCTGGCGGCGGTGATGGTGGCGCCCTGCGGGGATGCGGCCGTGGCGGCCCAGGGTGCAGGGCGAGCAGGCCGGCCACACCAGGCCATTGCGTAGTCGCGGGGGAAGTCGTTGGCCTGGGTCGATGTGGCAGTCCGGGGTGGTGTGAGGCGGGTGTGGTCGCCTCGATGATCATGGAGTTGCTGAGGCCCACACGACTCCGAGCAAGGACCACACCCGCTGATGCCATCTTCGCTGATCGACGCTGTCCGCCTTGACCCGACCTGCGGTATCGACCTACCGGCTGCTGTGCAGCACAACGAACAGCGGGATCTGCTGCGGGCGCTGGCCGCGGTGCCCGACCCTCGGCACCGCCGCGGGG